>DATIYJ010000049.1 GCA_035517655.1 Nitrospiria bacterium
AAATTTTGGGGCGAGTGAGGGGAATTGAACCCCCAGCCCCTGGTGCCACAGACCAGTGCTCTAACCATTGAGCTACACTCGCCGTATCATTTATGAAGGCCGTGAACGGGAAATCCGAACCGCGGCCGATGGGTCCGCGGAAAAGAGAATGCATTGTAACATAAAGCGGCGCGCGCTGGGAAGGGGATATTGACAGGGTCTGGGTAAAGTCTTAAAATAATTGTTATGGATGAACGAATATTCACCTTGGGAGAAGCCAACAACCTCGTCCCGGACCTGGAGGTTTTGCTGCGCGAGGTCCAAAAGATGCGGAATTTTATTCTGAATATCCGGGGTGATATTCAGAAAGCCCGCGAGCATCTCTCGGAGAACGGCGGCTCGCCCCAGGGTCCCGCCTATCTGAAGGCGCTGGAATTTATCATGAAGCGCGTGGAACGGGTCCAGCAGATGGGCGTCCTGATCAAGGACCTCGAAAAAGGCCTCTGCGATTTTCCCTTCATGCTGGACGGCCGGATGGTTTATCTCTGCTGGAAACTCGGAGAGAGCGAGATCGGCTGGTGGCATGAAACCGACACGGGCTTCGGCAACCGCAAACCCCTCGACGAAGATTCCTGATCCCGCCCGAAACGAAGCTCACACACCCGTGTGCCGTATGATCTTTCCCTCGACGAGGTAGACCACCAGCTCGGCGATGTTGGTGGCATGGTCCGCGATCCGCTCCAGATATTTGGAGATGAAGCTGATCCGGATCGCCCGGGTCGTGCTTTGCGGGTCCTCGATCATGAAGGACAGGAGCTCCCGGAAGATCTGATGATTCAGATCGTCGATCACGTCGTCCGCCTTGCACACCCGGCGGGCGAGGTCCGAATTCCGGTTCACGAAGGCGTCCAGGGAGTCCTTGACCATGCGCTGGGCGTCGTCCGCCATGCGCGGAATGTCGATGTAGGGCTTCAGCAGCGCTTCCTCGTTCAACTCGATCGCCCGCTCCGAAATGTTCTCGGCCAGATCGCTCATCCGCTCAAGCTCGGTCGAGATTTTCATCGCGGTCGTGAGAAAGCGCAGGTCCCCCGCCATGGGTTGGTGGAGCGCGATGAGACGGAGACAATCCTCATCGATCTCGACGTCCATGGCGTTCACCCGGTGGTCGTTTTCGATCACATGGCGCGCCAGGTCGGAGTTCCGTTCCACCAGCGCCTTGATCGAATTGGCGATCTGCTCCTCGACCATCGCGCCCATCCGGAGTATCTTGTCCTTGAGAGTCGCCAGCTCCTCGTCGAAATGTCGCTGCATTATCCGAATCTCCCTGTAATGTAATCTTCCGTCTTACGATCCTTTGGATTCGTGAAAATCTCGCGGGTCGCGCCGAATTCGATCAGCTCGCCCAGCAGAAAAAACCCCGTGTAGTCCGAGACCCGCGCGGCCTGCTGCATGTTGTGGGTCACGATCACGATTGTGTACGACGTCTTGAGCTGCAGCAGCAGCTCCTCGATCCGCGCCGTGGCGATCGGGTCCAGCGCCGAGCAGGGCTCGTCCAGCAGAATCACCTCGGGCTCGACGGCCAGGGCGCGGGCGATGCAGAGCCGCTGCTGCTGTCCGCCGGAGAGGCTGGCGCCGGACTTGTGAAGCACGTCCTTCACCTCGTCCCAAAGGACGGCCTGTTTCAGGGCCCGCTCCACCCGTTCGTCGAGGATCGCCCGGCGGCGCGTGCCGTTGAGCCGGAGTCCGGCCGCCACGTTATCGTAGACCGACATCGTGGGGAAGGGATTGGGCTTCTGGAACACCATGCCCACCCGCCGCCGGATCGTCACCGGATCCACCGTCGGACCGTTGATGTCCGCTCCGTCCAAGAGAATCGTGCCGGCGAGTCTCGCGCCCGGGACGACCTCGTGCAGCCGGTTCAGGCAGCGGATGAAGGTGGACTTCCCGCATCCGGACGGGCCGATGAGCGCGGTCACCTGCTTTAAACCGATCGTCAGCGTGATGTCCTTGAGGATATGTCGCTCCCCGAACCAGGTATTCAGTTTTTCGATGATGTAAACCGGCTTATTCATGAGCAGGTCCTACCCTTTTAACTGGCGATGCAAAACCAATCGCGACAGGAGGTTCGCCCCCAGCACCAGCATCAGCAACACCATCCCCGCCGCCCAGGCCTGTCGGTGCCAGTCATCGTAGGGCGCAATGGCATAGGTGTAGATCATGACCGGCAGGGACGCGATCGGCTCCAGCCATCCGTGGCTCCAGAATCGGTTGCTGAAGGCCGTAAACAACAAGGGGGCCGTCTCCCCGGAGACTCGCGCCAAGTCTAACATAATTCCGGTCACGATGCCACGAAAGGCGGTGGGAATCACGACGAAACTGACCATTTTCCATTCCGGCAGTCCCAGCGCCAGCGCCGCCTCGCGAATCGAGTCCGGCACCAGCTTCAAAAACTCCTCGGTGCTCCGAACCGCGATCGGGATCATCATGATGCCCAGCGCCACGCCCCCGGCCACGGCCGAGAAATGGCCCATCGGCAGCACGACAATAGTATACGCGAAGATGCCCATCACGATGGACGGGACGCCGTTCAAGATGTCGGCCGCGTAGCGGATCAGAAAACCGGCGGTCGATTTCCGGCCGTACTCGGACAGGTAGACGCCGCCGAGGAAACCGATCGGAACCCCGATCAGACTCGCGAGGAACAACAGTTTCACGGTTCCCACGATGGCATTGGCCATGCCCCCGCCCGTCTCGCCCACCGGCTTGGGCAGTTTGGTAAAGAAGTCCCAATCGAGCGCCGAGATGCCGTGATAGGTGATGTAACCCAGAATAAAAAACAGAATCCCCAGAACCGTCGCGGTGCAGACGCCCGTCATCGAAAGCATGAAGACGTTCGTGATCCTCCGGCGGAGCAAAAGCGCGGGGGTCATTCTCTCACCTCCACCTTTGAAAACACGCCGTAGATCAACAAACGGGCCAGGGCGTTCACCAGGATCGTGACGGCGAAGAGAACCAGGCCGACCTCGATCAAGGCCTGCAGGTACATGTCGCCCGTGGCCTCGGTAAACTCGTTCGCGATCACGGCGGCCATCGTATAGCCCGGCTCAAAGAGGGAGAGTTTGATCTCGGGACGGTTGCCGATCACCATGGTCACGGCCATGGTTTCCCCCAACGCGCGCGCCAGGGCCAGAAAAACGGAGCCCATGATCCCGGAACGGGCGTAGGGCAAAACCGCGACCCGGACCATTTCCCACTGCGTCGCCCCCAGGGACAGAACCGCTTCGCGCTGGGAGCGGGGCACCGCCATCAGGATTTCACGCGAAACGGAAACAATGAACGGAACCACCATCATCGCGAGCAACACACCGGCCGTGAGCATCCCCACGCCGTAGGGAGCGCCCCGAAACAGGGGCATGAACCCAAGCGTGCTCGAGAGCGCCGGCTCCAGGCCGTTTCGGATCCACGGAACCAGCACGAAAATCCCGACCAATCCGTAAATCACGCTCGGGATCGCGGCCAAAAGCTCGACCAGGAAGGTGACGGGATCGGACAGCCACCGGGGCGCCAGCTCGGAAAGAAAGATGGCCACGCCCAGCCCCACCGGAACGGCGATCAGCAGGGCGAGCGCCGAGCTGACCAGCGTGCCGTAGAGAAAGGGCAGCGCGCCGAACTGCTCCGCGACGGGGTCCCAGGTCGTCCCCCAGAGAAAACTCCAGCCGAATTTTTGGATCGGCAACCGGGAATTGCGGACCAATTCATAGGCGACGACGACCGTGATGGCCAACACCGACAGGGCGACGGTCAGGACCGTGGCCCGGAAAAGACGATCGGCCGGGCTGACGCCCGGCCGATGGAACGCCGTCATACTGAACGCGCTAATACTTGATCTGGCCAATCGCTTTCTCCTCCATGGCGACGACTTCTTTCGGAAGCGGCGCGTACAGAAGTCCCGGAGCGAACTTTTGACCGTCCTTCAGCATCCATTGCAGAAATCCCGTAATCGCCTTTCCCTTTTTCGGATCATCGATCTTTTCCGGAATGAGAAGCCAGGTGAAGCTCGCGATCGGATAGGTCTTGTCCCCCGGCGCGTTCGTGATCGAGACCCGGAAATCCGCCGGCATCGCCTTGGCCGCGCCGGCCGCGGCGTAGGTCACCGACTCAAGACTGGCCTTGACGAATTTACCCGCCGAATTCTGCACCAGCCCGTAGTCGATCTTGTTCTGCGCGGCATAGATGAGCTCGACGTATCCGATGGAGTACGGCGTCTGCTTCACCAGCCCGGACACCCCCTCGTTTCCCTTCCCGCCCAGGCCGACCGGCCAATTGACCGACGTTCCAACGCCGACCTTTTCCTTCCATTCCGGGCTGACTTTGGAAAGATAATCGACCCAGATATAGGTGGTTCCGGAACCGTCCGAGCGGTGGACCACGACGATCGAATTATCCGGAAGCTTCACGCCCGGGTTGGGCCCCGCGATTTCGGGATCGTTCCATTTGGTGATCGTTCCCAGGAAGATTCCGGCCAAGGCCTTGGAGGTGAAATTGAGCTCGGCCGTGACTCCGGGAATGTTGTAGGTCGGGACGTCCGCGCCCATCACCGTCGGAAAATGGAGCAGCTTGACCTTCGCCTTCTGGAGCTGGTCGTCGGTCATGGGACCGTCCGACGCGCCGAAGTCCACCGTCAATTCGGAAGCCTGGCGGATCCCGCCGCCGGAACCGATGGACTGGTAATTGATGTGAATGTCCGGGTGGATCTTGGCGTACTCGTCGAACCATTTGGAATAGACGGGGTACGGAAAAGTCGCCCCCGCGGCGTTGATCAGCATGGGTTCGGCCCAGGCCGG
>DATIYJ010000050.1 GCA_035517655.1 Nitrospiria bacterium
CCCCATGAGATATTTCGGATGCAGCGTCTTGGGTCGTTGGGTCACGGTATCCACCACGACGAGCTGATCGGTCCGCGCGAGCTCGGCCAGTTCCTCCATGGATTCCTCCTGATCGAGCCGGTTCCGGGTGGAGGCGCTGGCCAAGACCGCCCGCTCCCGCTTGTCCTTGACGTCGTAGGCCGTCTGGTGGCGGGTCAGATCGTCCTCGATCGTCGTGACGAAGGATTGAAAATCCAGGTTCAACTGGTGTGTCCATTGCGGCGGATGCACTTCCCAGGCCTTGCCTTCCGGGTTGGGCGGAAGCAGATGCGCGAGGTAACAATGTCCGGGCAGCCCGTTTTCCTGGACGCCGATCGCGGCGATGAGATCCAGCCGGAGCAGGGCCAGATCGGTGAAGTCGTCCTCCGTGAGGGGCGAATCGTCCAGATGGGTGTGGAGACAGCGGACGCCCCGAAGCCGGAAGCGGCCCGCCCGGAACTTTGACAGGTCGGGGATGACGATCTCGCGGTCGTCGCCCACGATCACGGCGTAAATATCCCCCCGCCGCGTCACAATCAGCCCGATCTGCCTTCCGACGTCCCGCGAAAGCTCGGTCAGAGAACGGGCCAGTTCCTGGGTGACGACCCTGTCGGGCGGTATGCGGCGGCGGTAGAGGTGTTCCAGGCGCCGGGTCTGTCCGGCCTTAAGCCCGCTGAGATGTCCGTGTAAGGTGGGAATCGGCTTTCTCCGTGTTTCGGCCATTATAACAGTTGAGCCGCCTGAACTCCAGCCTTTGTCAGCCCGCCTCTTCACGATCAAACCGGCATCTTTATTATCCTAAACGGCAATCCTTGGCACGGGTCTTGCTATCATTATAATATGCAAATATCGGCTTTCGAGAAGTCCATCCAAGCGCCGCTACCGGAGGGTGGTGCAAATGGGATATCCCAGAATCCTGGTCGTTGACGATGAAGAGAATTTCCTGAACCTTTTGTCCAAAATTCTTGGAAAAGAAGGGTATGAAATCAGGGTGACGGCCGATGGGGACCAGGCCCTGACGTGGCTCGAGGAGCTGCACTTCGATCTGGCCATCGTGGACATTCGGATGCATCCCGTGGACGGGTTTTCGGTTCTGGAAAGAATCCGGGCCCGACATCCCGGCACCAAGGTCATCATGATGACGGCTTATCCGGCCGTCGATACCCGCACGCTTTCCTTTCGCAAAGGCGCGATCGCCTACCTTGTTAAGCCCATCAATATTGAAGACCTGAAGGCCGCGGTTCGGAAACATCTCCTCCCTCAATAGTCACAAACGGCCGTCGCCGGCGCTTGCACCCGATTACCTTGACAACGAATTTCCATGGGCATAGGATAGGATATCGGAATGCTATCGGAAGGTTTCCAATGTCGATTTCGGAGCGGGATTCTTTAGCGGAAGGGCCAACCCAATGGCTCAACGGGCCGGGCGGGAAAGACGGCCTATTCCGGTCTCTTTTGGAGGCGCTTCCCTACGCCTCGGTGGTTATCGACTCGGAAGGCCGTCTCCTCTTTGTCAACTCTCAAACGGAAAAGATTTTTGGATATAGGCGGGACGAACTGCTCGGCCAACCCGTTGAAACCTTGGTGCCCGAACGTTTCCGGGGAGCCCATATCGGCCATCGCGCCGGGTATATTTCCGAGCCCCACACGCGGCCGATGGGTAGCGGCCTTGAGTTGACCGGCCTTCGAAAGGACGGAACCGATTTCCCCGTTGAAATCAGCCTGAGTCCGTTGAAGACGGAAGCGGGCACCCTGATTACCGCCATTATCCAGGACGTCAGCGACCGCAAAAGACTGGAAGTGGCGCTGCGCGCGAGTGAGGAAAGGCTGCGGGCGATCCTGGACAACACCGAGGCGGTGATCTACGTGAAGGATGCCCAGGGCCGCTACATGCTGGTCAACCGTCGGTTTGAAAAGCTTTTCCATGTGGCCAACCCGCAGATTGTCGGCATGACCGCCCATGACCTCTTCCCAAAGGAGTTCGCCCAGGTTTTCGCGGAGAACGACCGCAAGGTGATCCACATCGGAGTCCCGGTGGCGTTGGAGGAGGTTGTCCCCCAGGATGACGGTCCGCACACTTACATCTCGATGAAGTTTTCCCTGGACGACACTTCGGGACTTCCTTACGCGGTCTGCAGCATCTCTGTGGACATCACCGAGCGGAAACAGATGGAGGAGTCGCTCCGGGAGAGCGAGCGGCGGTTCCGCCATCTGGCCCACGACCAGGAGCGGCAGCTCATTCTCTCGGAACGGCTGATCTCCTTCGGCGAGCTGACGGCCTCGCTCGCGCACGAGTTCAACAATCCGCTGGGCATCGTGATCGGCTTCGCGCAGGATCTGTTGACGGAGGTGGATCCGTCGGATCCCCGCTACCAGTCCGTCAAGATCATCGAGGAAGAGGCCCGCCGGTGCAAGAAAGTCATGAAGAACCTTCTGGACTTCGGTCGTCAGACCCCGCCGCAGCATACGCAGACGGACCCGGTGGAGATGGTCCGGAAGAGCCTCGAGCTGGTCTCGCCCCGTTTCCAGAAGACCGGCATTCGGACCGTGATCGAGAATCCGGGCGGACTCCCGAAGATCTGGGCCGACGCGCAGCAGATGAGCCAGGTGCTGGTCAATCTCTATTTCAACGCGTTGGAAGCGATGCCACGGGGGGGGACCTTGACGATCGGGGTCGCGGCCGTGCCGTCCCCGCCGGCCGACGATCCGGCTCCGAACGACGACGTGATCATCTCTGTCACGGACACGGGGCAGGGCATCGAGCCCGGTCAGCTCTCCAAGATCTTCCTTCCCTTCTTCACGACCAAAAGCAAGAAGGGAATGGGATTGGGGCTGTCGATCTGTAAAAGAATCATGGAGGCCCATCACGGGAAAATCTCGGTCGAGAGCGCGCCGGGCCGGGGAACCACGTTTTCTCTTTATCTGCCGGCCGACCGAAGGAGGCGTCCGCGATGAACCCGCACGTTCCCGACTCCGCCGCGCCCGGACGAGTTCTGGTGGTCGACGATGAGCCCAACATGCTGGCCCTTTTCCAAAAGGTCCTCGGAAAAGAAGGGTACGAGGTCGTGGCCGTCTCCTCCGGGGAAGAGGCGATCGGGAAGCTTGAGGCGGAATGGTTCGATCTGCTGATCTCGGATCTCAAGATGCCGGGCTTAAGCGGATCGGAGTTGTTGAAGAAAGCGAGAAGCGTCAGTCCGACCCTCCCCTGCATTCTGCTCACCGCGTACGGGACGATCGATTCGGCCGTCTCCGCGATGAAGGGAGGGGCCTTTGATTACCTGACCAAGCCGATCAACAACGACGAGATCCTCCTGACGGTGAAGAGGGCGCTCGATCTGCATCGGCTGACCCACGAGGTGGAGCGTCTGCGGGAGAAGGTCGGGGCCGAGAGCGCCTCGGGCGGCATCATCGGCCGGAGCAAGCCGATTCGGGATCTCTTTCGCCTGATCGGGCGGGTGGCGGAAAGCCACACCACGATCCTGATTTACGGAGAGTCGGGGACCGGAAAGGAGCTGATCGCCCGCGCGATCCACCAGCAAAGTCCGAGACGCGATCGTCCTTTCGTGGCGATCGACTGCGGAGCCCTTCCGGAAACCCTGTTGGAGAGCGAGCTGTTCGGCCACGTGCGGGGGGCCTTCACCGGAGCCGTCGGCAATAAAAAGGGGCTCTTCGAAGAGGCCGACGGCGGAACGCTCCTGCTGGACGAGATCGGAGATACAACGACGGTATTCCAATCCAAGCTGTTGCGGGTCCTGCAGGAAGGGGAAATCCGGCCGGTGGGGGGGAATAAGACGATCAAGGTCGACGTCCGCGTCATCGCCGCGACCAACAAAGACATCAAAAAGGACGTCGAGAAGAAGTCCTTCCGGGAGGATCTCTACTACCGCCTGGCCGTCGTTCCGATCGTGATTCCGCCCCTGAGGCACCGGAGGGAGGACATTCCCCTCCTGGCGGACCACTTCATCAGAAAATATTGCGAACGGAACCGGCTGGAGCCGAAACGAATCACGCCGAAGACCATGAAGCTTTTGGTCGAGTTTTCCTGGCCGGGAAACGTGAGGGAGCTTGAAAATGTGATCGAGCGCGCCGTGTTGATGAGTCCCGGTCCGGAAATTTCGGCGGAGGCCCTCTTCATGGAAGCCCCCGTTGAAACCCCGGACGATGCCCTGCCCGATGTGATCCGAACGGCGACCGAATCGGTTGAAAGGGAAAAAATCGCGGAGGCGATCCGGAAGGCCGGAGGGAATCGATCGCGGACGGCCAAGCTTTTAGGCATCAGCCGGGCGACGCTCTACAACAAATTGAAACGGTACAACCTCGTCGAATAGCCGACCGCCGTTGTATAGACAAATGTCCATGCCCGTGAACATCGGGAGCCGTTTGAAAACCCGACGGAAAAAAGCATCTTCAATTTTCCTGTCCAGATCGTTGGACATTCCTTCCCTGTATCCGCCCCGATGCTTTAAGGCGCTTCCGGAATATCGGCTTACCTCTTGATTTATAAAGCTGTTCGTCGAAGCCGTCCCGCTTTGCCTCCATCGAGGAGTGGCATAGCCTTTGCTTATTATAGAAGTCAGGGAAGGAAAAAAGAGGGTAGCGTAAAAGAGGAGGTTGGGTCATGAGACGCACGGAGTACTTGACAGAAAAGCGGGAATTTCATAAACTGCCGGCCTCGTTGCTGATGGAGCAGGACGTTAAATTCTGCCGGCCCTCCGATTCGGCCCGCCACATCGCATCGGAGCTGACCAAACATAATTTCGGGAGTCTTCCGGTCGTGGACGGCCAGGGGATGCTGGCGGGCTTGGTGAGCGAATTTGATCTCCTCAAAGTTCTGATGAACGGCCGGGAGATGAAGGATGTCCGGGCGGAAGAGATCATGTCTCGGGAGGTCAGGTTTATCCATGAGGAGACGCCGGTGGATGAGATCATCCGGCTTTTGGAGACGGATCACCTGATCCGGGTGCCGGTGGTCCGGGAGGGAAAACTGGTGGGGATCGTCGCCAGGCGGGACGTCCTCTTCGGCTATATCAAATCCACGGCGGAATACTGGCCTTAAGGAGTCTGACGGCCGGGGAAGCGCAGGCCCGCCGGGAGGTGTGAAATGCTGACCTTCGAAATAAAAAACAGGATGCGGTTGAGAAATTGGTGGAAAGGATACGAGGAGAGGCGCGAGGCCGGCGCGGCCGAGATGGAATGGCCGACGGCCCCCGAACATGTAAAGGCGTATCTCAGAAACGAAAACGTCCCGTATCGGCTTATTCCTCATCGAGAGGCTTTCACGTCCCCCGAGGTGGCGGCCTCGATTCATGTCTCCGGACGGAAGGTGGCGAAGGTGGTCATGGTTTGGGCCGACGATCGTTACGTCATGGCCGTTCTTCCCTCCCACCGTCCGCTCGACTTGGCGCGGTTCGCGGAGGTGCTCGGTGCGTTCCGGGTGTCTCTTGCGCCGGAAGCGGTTTTGGATAAGCTTTTTCCGGATTGCGAGGTGGGGGCCATGCCCCCGTTCGGCCATCTCTACCAATTCCAGGTTTATGTGGACGAGTCCCTGACCCGGGAGCCGGAGATTTTCTTTCAGCCGGGGACGCATCGTGAAGTGATTGCGATACGGTATGAGGATTTCAAGCGGCTGGTTCGCCCGGAGACGGCTCGTTTCACGTCGGAGCCGATGAAAAGGGCCGACGGGTTTTGAGAAGGCGGGGAGGGCGCCACGCCGATTCGGAAAAATCTCGCGGTCAGTCCCGATTCTTATTTAAATAAACGAATTGAAAGGAAGGTGTGTCATGGAAAAGGAAAAGGAGAAAGAGACGCGGGAGGTGACTCCCTGGAGACCGTTTTCGGAGTTGAGCCGCATGGAGCGGGAGGCGGAGCGACTCTTCGGCGATTTCTTCCGCAGGCCGTTGTGGGGCATGAGTTGGCCGGATCGTTTTCGGGAAATCGGGCTTCGAGAGCCGGCGATCGAGATTTTCGAAGAGAAAGACGACATCGTGGTGAAGGCCGAGATCCCCGGCATGAAGAAGGAGGATCTGGATGTCAACATCTCCGACAGTCTTCTCACCATCAAGGGCGAAAAGAAACAGGAAGAGGAAGTGAGAAAGAAAGGGTATTATTATTCCGAGCGCTCGTATGGAAGCTTCATGCGGACGATCGATCTGCCCAAAGAGGTGAAGACGGACAAGGCGTATGCCAATTTTAAGGACGGGGTGCTGGAAGTGCGCTTGCCGAAGACCGAAGAGGCAAAGAAAAAGGAAGTGAAGATCAGGGTGGAATGATCGGCCCTTTGGGGAAAGGGGATGATGGAGATGAAATGTCCAAAATGCGGCGGCCTCATGAATTTTGAGGAATTTATGTACGGAGGGGGCGGGGAGGTACCGTGGTCCTATGAAGGCTGGCGGTGCCTCTTCTGCGGTGAAATCGTCGATCCCCTCATTCTCATGAACCGCGGGGAAGCCAAGGCCCGCGAGGAAGAGAAAGTTGAAACCGGGGGTGGGCGAAGCAAACGCTGATTTATCCCCGATTTTTTTCAATGCCAGAGCCTCGCCTCGCGACGGTCGTGATCATCGCGCGGTGAGGCGACCGTCGCCCGCCGGGTCGAGGAAGCCCCGGTCCGAAGACCGGGGTTCCGCAAATCGAACAAAAAACGAAAGGAGAGGATCGTGATCGAACTGCATCGGATCTTGATGGCAACCGATTTTTCGGACTATTCCAATGAGGCGTTGGAGTACGCCGTGCATTTGGCGGCGGGCTTCGGCGCGGACCTTTATCTGCTCCATGTGTTCGAGCCGCCTTTTTTCAGTCCTTCCGGCGTGTCTCCGGGTATCCGTCCGGAGATCCGTCAATGGATTCGGGAAGTCAAAGAAGAGGAGCACAACAAACTCAGCAAGCTGGCGGATCAGGTCCGGCATCGTGGGCCCAACGTGCACGCCATTTTGAAAGAGGGAACGCCGTTCCTCGAGATTCTCAAAACGGCCGGAGAGGTCCCGGCCGACCTGATCGTGCTCGGAACGCACGGACGCACCGGAATGGGGCATGTCCTGATGGGGAGCGTGGCCGAGCGGGTCGTGCGGAAGGCTGTCTGCCCCGTCTTCACGGTCAAACCGAAGGCGCTGGGGAATAAGAAAAAGGAGAAAGGCTAGCCGATGGATCCGGTTTCAGATGAGGGGGGTCCCATGTCGGGCCCGGTTGAAGTCAAAAAAGAGTCGGTGTCCGTTTCCTGGGTCGAAGGCGTTCAACTGGCCGTGGAAATTCGGAACCATCGGCTCCTGCTGGATCAGCCGGAGGACGAAGGCGGTCAGGACCGGGGAATCACGCCGGTCGAGATGTTCGTCGGATCCTTGGCGGGTTGCATCGCTTATTTCGCGGCGCGCTTCTGCCAGCGGCACGCCATTCCGGCCGACGGTCTGAGGGTGACCATGCACTGGGACTACGCCGAGCGGCCTCATCGGATCGGCGAGATGACCGCTTATGTCGATCTTCCGGCTCCGCTGGATCCCCCGATGAAACGACGCCTTCAGCAGGTTTTGGAGGGCTGCACGATCCATCAAACCTTGGCGGACCCTCCCAAGGTGTCCGTCGTGATCAACGAAACCTCGAATCCGAACGGTGAACGTCATTCCCGTCCGTGAGGGCGGGGATTCTTCAAAACAACGCAAAGGGTGGAACAAAGGGGGATAGAATGAAACTTCCGCTTCAGATTACGGTTCGCAACGCCTCGGTTTCCGACGCGGTTAAAAACGAGATCCTCGAGAAGGCGTCCAAGCTGGATCAATATTCCGATCATATCATGGGCTGTCGGGTGACCGTGGACAGTCCCCATCGACATCAGCACCAGGGCATGCGCTATGAAGTGCAAATCGATCTGACCGTCCGCGGCTCCGAACTGGTGGTCAAACGCCAGCCCCATGAGGATATCTATGTGGCGATCCGGGACGCCTTCGATGCGGCCCGCAGGCAGCTGGAGGATTACGAACATCGGCTTCGCGGGGACGTGAAAAGGCACGAGCCCGCGACCCATGCCCGCGTCAGCAAACTGTTCCCGGAAGAGGATTATGGTTTTCTCGAGGAGACGGATGGACGGGAGATCTATTTTCATCGGAACAGCGTGCTTCATGACGCCTTCGACCGCATGAAGATCGGAACGGAAGTGCGCTTTGTTGAAGAAGCGGGAGAAAAAGGGCCCCAGGCGAGCACCGTCGAGATGGTTCGGTCCCGTCGAGGCCGCGAGGCGCAGGCCTGATCCGAAACGAGGGATCCGTCCCGCGCGCGGGACGGATCGGACGCGTGACATTGCCAACCAAGAAGGGAGTTTCCATGCTGCGAGATTACCGTATCATCCTTATTCTATCCGCCGGCCTGCTTTCAGGATTCGGCAGTTGGGTTTTGGCCGGCGCCGAAACGGTCGGCGACGCTTCGAAGGGGAAACCGATCTATGAGAAGAACTGTCTTATCTGTCACGGGCCGGAGGGCCGCGGTGATGGACCGATGGGACAGTCGCTCCATCCGCCGGCCCCGAACTTTGCCAGCCCGGAGAGTCAGCGCAAGCCCGATTCCGAATGGATGAAGGTCATTCGCGAGGGCCATCCGGACACCGCGATGACGACCTGGAAGGGAAACCTCTCGGACCAGCAATTTCTGGATGTATTGGCCTACGCGCGGAAGCTGAGTCGAGGCGTTGAAAAAGGGAGGAGCTAAGACGGCCGACCCGAGGGATTTTCTACTAAACGTTTATGAAATTTTAGTCGATAAATCTTTTTATAATCAATCGGCTATGGGGCAAGTAAGTTTGACATTTGTGTTTTTAAAGAGTATTATAAAGTCGGATCGGAAAGAATGATCATTGAAAAAAGAATAGGACTGCGGTGTTCGTAAAGATCGCTTGACCTTTGGGAACAGCAAAAGAAGGGGAGCCTTCCCCCTTTCCTGTCGGAGACGGAGGGGGGGTAAAAAGAGCACCCGCCTAGACCAAAGCCTCAGGTTCAACGATTCAAACGGCATTGCGGTCATGGCACCGTCCCAAAGAAAGCCTGTCGACGTTCGACGAGTCCGTAACACCGGGAGGTGTATAAGCGGATCCGAGAAGATCGGCCAGGGAAGGCGGCGGCACCCCCAAGGGCCGCGGCCAAGCCACCGGTCGAAATCGGGACCGACGGACATAAGGTCAGCGTTTGGGACGTTGCTTTTTTTGGAAAGCCGAATTCCCCGGAAGCCGGGGAGCTCGGCTTTTTTTATTGATCCTTTTTGCACGATGAATAACTTTGCAGGATGGCGTCCGGTTTTTCGGGATCGAGACATTGACATTGAACCGGCAAACCGGATAAAGTTCTCCTGCACGCGTTGCCGCAGGAGAGGTGCATGACCTTGAACCGCAGAGAGATTCCTTCCGACGACCTCCGCGCTCGTTTTGATCCGGATCAATTTTCCTTCACGACCACGGAAGAGCTTGTCCCGCAGGACGCCGTCATCGGGCAAGAACGGGCCGTTCGGGCGATGGACTTCGGCCTGCACATTCAGGACCGGGGATACAACATCTACGTTTCCGGAGTTCCGGGGACCGGAACGAACTCGATCGTGAAGTCCATGATCAAACGGGTGGCCGAAACGCAGTCCACCCCGGACGATTGGTGCTATGTTCATAACTTTCAAGATCCGGATCGTCCGAAAGCGATGAGCCTGCCTGCGGGAAAAGGACGGGAGTTTCAACGGGAGATGGAGCGTCTCATCGGCGCGCTCCAACTTGAGCTTCCCCGGGTGTTCCAAAGCAAGGAGTATGAAGATCAGCGGAGGCAATTGGAAGAAACGTTTTCCAAAGCCCGTGATGGCCTCACGAATCAACTGGAGGAACAGGCGCGAAAGTACGAGTTCATCATCAAGAGCACGGCCTTCGGGATCGCGGTGGTTCCCATGATCAAGGGAAAACCGATCGAGACGGAGCAGCTCGATGAACTGGACTCCCTGACCCGGGCCGAAATCGAGCGGAAGCAGAAAAGTCTTCACGAACACATCCATGCCTTCGTTCAGCAGATCCGCGCCCTGCGGGACGAGATGCATCGGAAGATCGCGGAGCTCGACCGGCAGGCGGCGCATTACACCTCCGAACACGCGTTCGAAAGCTTGCGGAAGAACTATCGGGGCTTTCCGAAGGTCATGGACTACATCGAGACGGTCCAGCAGGACGTCCTCGAGAACTTTAAAGACTTCCTTCCCGAGCAGGAGACGGCGATGCGGATTCCCGGTCTGGAGATCGAGTCTCCGCGGAAATCGATGACCCGATATGCCGTCAACGTGGTGGTGGATAACGCCGGAACCCAAGGCGCGCCGCTGGTGGAGGAGGGGAATCCCACCTACAATAACCTGATCGGCCGTATCGAAAAGAAAGGTCGCCTGGGAACCCTCTACACGGATTTCACCTTGATTAAGGCCGGCTCGCTTCTTCAGGCCAACGGCGGGTATCTGGTTTTAAACGTCCTCGATGTTCTTCGAAGCCCCTTCACGTGGGACGCCCTCAAGCGCGTGATCAAAAACAAGGAGATCAAAATCGAGGATATCGGGGAACTCTACGGCGTGATCGCCTCGGCCGGCATCAAGCCGGAGCCGATCCCGGTGCACCTGCGGGTCGTGCTGATGGGGAATCCGCTGATCTATTACCTGCTCCACGCTTACGACGAGGACTTCGAGAAGATGTACAAGGTCAAGGTCGACTTCGCCCAGGAGCAGGGTCGGGACGCCGGGGCCCCGATCCAGTACGCTCGTTTCGTTTCACGGATTTGCCGGGAAGAGGGCTTGCTCCATTTCGATCGGTCCGCCGTGGGCGCCCTGATGGAGCAGGCCTCCCGCTGGGCGAGCCACAAGGGAAAACTCTCCCTGCGTTTCGGCGCGTTCACGGATTTGATCCGGGAGTCGAGCCACTGGGCCCGATCGGAGGGCGCGGACCGTGTTTCACGCCGGCACGTTCAGAAGGCGGTGGAGGAAAAAATCTACCGGTCCAATCTCTTGGAGGAGCAAATCCAAGAACTGATCACGGAGGGAACCCTCATGGTGGATCTGTCCGGGGCGGTCGTGGGTCAGATCAACGGGCTTTCCGTCTATGAGTTGGGCGATTTTTCGTTCGGCCGTCCCTCCCGCATCACGGCGCGGGTCTTTCTGGGCCAGTCCGGGATCGTCAATATCGATCGGGAAGCCAAGCTCAGCGGGAGGACGCATAACAAGGGCGTGATGATCCTTTCGGGGTATCTGGGCGGCCGTTACGCCCGGGAAGTTCCTCTGTCGGTGTCCGCGAGCCTGTGCTTCGAGCAGAGCTACGGCGAGGTGGAAGGCGACAGCGCCTCGGCGGCGGAACTGATCGCGCTCCTGTCCGGCCTTTCCGAAATTCCGATCCTTCAGGGAATCGCGATCACGGGTTCGGTGAATCAACGCGGCGAGCTCCAGGCGATCGGCGGTGTGAACGAGAAGATCGAAGGCTTCTATGCCGTTTGCAAGGCGCGGGGCTTGACGAACGACCAGGGCGTGATCATTCCCGGTCGGAATCTCAAGCACCTGATGTTGAAAGACGAAGTGGTGGAGGCCGTGGCGGCCGGCCGGTTTCATGTTTATGCCGCCGAAACGGTGGATGAGGCGATGGAGATCCTGACGGGCCGCTCCGCCGGGGAGCTGCAAGCGGACGGGAAATACCCCGCCGGAACCTTCAATGCGGCCGTCATGAATCGCCTGGCCGACATGAATGAAAAATTGCTCGCGATGGAAGCCGACCGACCGCGCTCCGTACAGGCCTCCGCCTCGGAAGCGCCGGACGAGAGCCTCCCGGCGCCGTCCGGTCCTTGAGACGCCGTCGTTCGGGGCCTTTCACAATCGACCGCGGATAAGCGCCCCATGGAGTCCGAATCCAGCATCCTGCTCACCGATCTTTATCAACTCACCATGCTCCAGGCCTATTTCGACCGCCGGATGGAAGAAACGGCGGTGTTCGAATTTTTTGTGCGCAAACTTCCGCCCGGCCGCGGTTTCCTGATGGCTTGCGGTCTCGAACAGGCGCTGGACTATCTGGAGCGGCTGCATTTTACGGCGCCGGAGCTGGACTGGCTTGCCCGGAGCGGCCGCTTCAGTCGGAGTTTTGTGGATTCCCTCGAGCGGCTGCGGTTCACCGGCGACGTCCATGCCGTTCCGGAGGGAACGGTCTTTTTTCCGCATGAGCCGGTTCTTCGGGTGACCGCCCCGCTTCCGCAGGCACAACTGGCCGAGACCCGCTTGATCAATCTTCTCCATTTTCAGACCCTGATCGCCTCCAAGGCGGCGCGCTTTGTTCTGGCGGCGCCCGGAAAACTCCTCGTCGATTTCGGGTTGCGGCGGGCCCACGGGGCGGAGGCCGGACTCCTGGCGGCGCGGGCCGCGTACCTCGCCGGGTTCTCCGGGTCGGCCACCGTTCTGGCCGAATTCCGCTTCGGCGTGCCGGCGTACGGAACCATGGCCCACTCGTTTATTCAGGCCCATGACGATGAACAGGAGGCCTTCTTGAATTTCGCCCGCGCGCAGCCGAACAACGTGATGCTGTTGCTCGACACCTACGACACCGAGGCGGCGGCCGAAAAGGCGGTTGCGCTCGCCTCCCGGCTCAAAGCGGAAGGGATCCGGATTAACGGCGTGCGACTCGACAGCGGGGACCTGGGCGACCATGCGCGCAAAGTCCGTCGGATTCTGGACGAGGGCGGCCTGACCGACGTGAAGGTCTTCGCCAGCGGCAATCTGGGCGAAGAGCGTTTGCGGAATCTGATCGAGACCGCGGCCCCGATCGACGGCTATGGGATCGGTTCGGACCTCGTCACCTCGGCCGACGCGCCGCACCTGGACTGCGCCTATAAACTCCAGGAGTACGCCGGACGGGCGCGGCGCAAGCGCTCGGAAGGCAAAGCCACCTGGCCCGGGCGAAAACAGATTTTTCGACGCTACGGCCCCGACGGCCGGATGCTGGAAGATCTTCTCACGCTCGACGACCATCCGGCGGAGGGCGAGCCGCTGATTCATCCGGTGATGCGCGACGGCCGGCGCCTGGCCCCGCCCGCTCCGCTGACCGATCTGCGGGCCTACGCCGCCGAGCAATTGGCGCGTCTGCCCGGGCCCCTCCGCAAGCTTGAAAACGCGCCGCCGTATCCCGTCAAGATCACGGAGGCCCTCAAGGCCCTGGCCAATAAAGTGGACTCGGAGACGCGTCTTGAGAAGCCAACATGAATCCGCATCGCGGGTGTGCTATGTCTAAGAACGGATGTAAAGATGTCCATTTTCATAGACGCGACATAAGTCATAGAAAATTCAGGTTATGAGACCAATTTTAAGGAAAGTGTGTACAATTTCTTAGACAAAGACCGATTTGTAAATATGAATCACGGTTCACCTCGGATCGGTTATTTTTCCCCATCGCGGGAAAACCAATCATTCTATTGGTTCAATCCGGTTTCGACAGCATAGCCCGCTGCCCGTAACAGAACATGGCACAGGCATTGCATCATATTGATCGGAAAAAAAGCATTAGCATAAGTAGTTGAAACCTGTAAGCGGACTCGAAAAAAATCCGGGGATGATTTTGGGCTTTCGGCCAGGAGGACACCATGCAGGATAAAATCGGTCCGTCCATGGAATTGCCGGTCATTCAAGGGAGCGGGCCTCCTCTTATCGCGGGGATGAGTCATCAGAAGGGTGTCCGCTTGCCGGTGATTCAAGAGCCCGGAGTCCGGACCGATGAACCTTCGGTGATCCCCGGGGTCAGCCGTCGTGACTTTCTCAAGGTCTGCGGAACCGCGGCGGCCCTGCTCGGCCTGGAAGCGATGTGGGTTCCCAAAATCGCCGAGGCGTTGGTCGCCGCGATGGGCCAACGTCCATCGGTGATCTGGTTGAATTTCGCTTCGGACACCGGCTGCACCGAGGCGCTGATCAAGGCCAACTACCCGAACGCCGCCCAGCTCATTCTGGAAACGTTGAGCATGGACTTCAACGAGACGATCATGGCGGCGGCCGGCACGCAGGCCGAGGAGATCCTGCAGCAGGCCTTGAAAAAGGGCGGCTACATCTTGATCATCGAGGGCGCCGTCCCGACCAAGCGGGGCTATGGCATGGTCGCCCGTCGCGATATGATCGACATCGGCAGGGAGTTCGCGGAAAAGGCCAAGGCGATCATCGCCGTGGGAAGTTGCGCCACCTGGGGCGGGGTGCCCTCAGGCAATCCGAACCCGGCCGGATTGAAGGGGGTGCGCGAAGCGCTGGGAGTGGACTGCATCAACCTCGATCTCTGCCCCGTCAACGAAGGAATCCTCGTCGCCACCATTACGGATTATCTGCTCAACAACCGTCTGCCGGAACTGGACGATCACGGACGGCCGAAGATCTTTTACGGCCAGACGATTCACGATCAGTGCGAACGCCGGGCCCATTTCGACGCGGGCCGCTTCGTGGAGCGGTTCGGAAGCAAGGAGGAGGAACTCGGCTACTGTCTGTACAAGGTGGGATGCAAAGGTCCGGAGACCTACGCCAACTGCTCGAAGATGCGTTACAACGACCGGGTGAGCTGGTGCATCGGGGCGGGGGCCCCCTGCATCGGCTGCGCGGAGCCCCACTGGGTGGACAAATTCGCCGGATTCTACGAAAGACTTCCGGAGGTCTGGATCCCGGGAATCGGCGGAGTGGAAGCGGGCGCGGACAAGATCGGCCTCCTGGCCGGCGCGGCCACGGCCGTCGGGATCGCGGCCCATGCGATCGGCACGGCCGCCAAGGGACGGTTCAAAGGGGAAGCGTCCGAAGAGCATAAGGACGAATCGAAGAAGAAATAGAGGCGCGACCCGTCGCGCCCTATCGGGTCCGCACGGACCCGCGGGTGATGAATTGGGAGGGCCGAGCATGAGCCGTATCATTATAGATCCGATCACCCGAATCGAGGGGCACATGGCCCTCGAGGTCGAAGTGGAAGGGGGAAAGGTCAAGGACGCCTGGGCCTCGGGGACCCTTTTTCGCGGGTTTGAAATCGTTCTGAAAGACCGGGATCCTCGCGACGCCTATCACATCACCCAACGGATCTGCGGCGTTTGCCCCACCTCCCATTCCCATGCGGCCGCCCTGTGTCTGGAGAGCGCCGTCGGCATTCATCCTCCCGAGATGGGCCGACTCGTCCGCAACATGGTGGAGGGAGCCCAGTTTCTCCATTCCCATATCCTGTGGTTTTATCATCTTGCCGCGCTCGATTTCGTGGACGTCGTCTCGGCGCTCAAGGCCGAAACGAAGGAGCATTATTTAAAGGACGTCCAGGCCCGCATCGGGAAATCCGTGGAGGGCGGCCAGCTCGGCCCGTTCGCCAACGCCTACTGGGGACATCCCGCCTACAAACTCCCCCCCGAGTTGAACCTTCTGGCCGTAGCCCATTATCTGGAGGCGCTGGACAAGCAGGCCCAGGCCTCCCACATCTCGGCCATCTTCGGCGGGCGGATGCCGATGACGATGACGACCCCGGCCGGCGGCTCGGTCCATATCCCGACACTGGACGACATGGCGAATTTGATCCCGCGGCTGGATGAAGTCCGTCATTGGATCGACCATGTCTATATCCCGGATGTCCTGGCGATCGCCCCGTACTACCTCGACTACGCCGCCATCGGCACGGGACCGCGGAACTTTCTGGCCTGGGGCGTCTTCGACGATCCGAGCTTTGATTCGAAGAACCGGCTGATGCCCAGCGGGACCGTCTTCGATTGCAGCTTCAAAGCGCAGGAAGTGGATCAAAAAATCGTAACGGAAGACGTGGCCCACGGCTGGTACAAGGACGGCCCGCCGGAGCATCCGAGCACCGGCGCGACGGAACCGGAATTCACGGCGTGGGATACCGACAAGAAATACACCTGGGCCAAGGCCCCGCGCTACGGGGACCGGCCGATGGAGACGGGGGCCCTGGCCCGGATGGTCGTGGCCTATTCCAAGGGCCAGCCCGATGCGACGAAGCTGATCAACCAGACGCTCCGACAGCTCGGCGTCGCCGACAAGCCGCAGGTCCTCTGCTCCGTGGTCGGGCGCATCGCCGCGCGGGCCCTGGAGACCAAGATCGTCGCGGATGCCATGGAGGTATGGGCCAACGAGATCATGGAAAACCTCAAGTCCGGAAAGAAGGAAACCTTCACCTCGTACGATCTGCCTCAAAAGGGGCAGGGGGTGGGGTTGTGGGAAGCCCCGCGGGGCGCGCTGGGACACTGGAACCAGATCGAACGCGCCAGGCTGTCCAACTACCAGGTGATCACTCCGACCTGCTGGAATATGTCGCCCCGCGACACGAAGGGCGTCAAGGGACCGATCGAGCAGGCCCTCATTGGGACGCCGGTGGCCGATCCCAAACGGCCGCTCGAGCTCTTGCGCGTGGCCCATTCCTTCGATCCCTGTCTGGCCTGCACCGTCCACGTGATCGACCCGGAAAGCAACGCGGTCTACAAGGTCCGCGTGTCCTAGTGAGGAGATGACTTTGTCGACCCGGCGAGTCATGCGAGCGACCTGCCGGCAGGCAGGAAGGGAGGGGGAGGCGGATCAGGTGCAGGATGATCGATGCGGGGGAAGGATATTTTCATCACCCGCGTTCTTCAACCAGAGTCCAGTGTCCGTGGTTTGGGGACGGCGCGAGACCTTAGAAGAGAGGTCGCCGTGAAGCGCGAGCGCGAGTACGTGTATGTATGGAATCTGACCTATCGGATCGATCATTGGCTCCGCGTCCTGGCCCTGGCCGTCCTGACCGTCACGGGATTTTACATCCATTGGCCTTTCGGGCCTGGAGGGGCCCCGGGCGGCCTCGCCGTGATGGCCTGGATGCGATTTTTCCATTTCGCGTCGGCCTATGTTTTTATCCTGGGCTTGGTCATGCGCGTCTACCTGGCCTTTAATTCGACGTTCGATTCGGACTGGCGGGACTTCGGCATCTTGAAAAACATCAAAAACATCCCCGATGTTCTTCTGTACTATCTGTTTCTCAAAGACACGCACAAGAAATACCGGCGTTACAATCCGATGCAGGCCCTGACCTATCTCTTCTGGTCGTTCCTGATCCTGTTCATGGCCGCGACCGGATTCGCTCTGTACCACGGGAAAGTCTTCGGGCTTTTCCAGGCCCAGCCGGCCTTCGCCTGGGTCAACCTCCTGCTCGGGGGCGAATCCGCCACGCGGATCTGGCACTTTGCCGGGATGTGGGTCTTCCTTGTGACGACGTCGATCCATGTCTATATGGCGGCGATGTACGCCTGGATGTATCGCGATCACACGGTGCGCTCCATGATCAGCGGTTACAAGTTTCCGGTCCGGGCGAGCCGGGGAGGCGCCGGGGAATGACGGGCGCTCTTCCGTCCATCGTGGTTCTGGGCGTCGGCAATACCCTGATGCGGGATGACGGGATCGGCGTTTGGGCGGTACGGGCCCTGGCCGAGGCTTACGACCTGCCGGACCGCGTCCGGCTGATCGACGGGGGCGTGGCCGGTCTTCGCTGCCTGCCGGAGTTCGAGGGGGCCGGGCATCTCCTGATCATCGACGCCGTGTCCGGAGAAAAACCGCCGGGAACGATCTACTACCTTACTCCGGAGGATCTGTCCGCGCGTCCGGGGCCCTATTTCTCGGCCCACGAGGTCGGCGTCGCGGAACTGCTGTCGGTGGCCCGCTTTCTGGGAAGGCTTCCCCTCACCCGGATTCTCGGCGTGCAACCGCAGGAGGTCCGGAAAGTCGGGCTGGATCTTACTCCGGCGCTCCAAACTTCCCTTCCCCGCGTGGTCGATGCCGCGGTCGGGGAGCTCGAATCCCTGGGCGTGAAACCCGTCCGGAAAGTCGACGCCCATGCATGAGCTCTCGATCGCGCAGAGCATTCTGGACGCGGTGTGGCGACATCTTCCATCGGGCGATGCGAGGAGCGTAAAATCGGTGACCTTGAAGCTGGGCGATTTTACCCGCATTGTTCCCGAGTCGCTTCTGTTTTGTTTTGAGGTGGCCGCCCGGGGGACGGTCGCCCAAGGGGCAAAGCTCAAGATTGAAACGGTTCCGGTCCGCTGCCGCTGCGCTGCGTGCGGCGAGGGTTTTGGGGCCGGCCGTTACGTCGTCCTCTGTCCGAACTGCGGAAAGTCGGGTGTGGAATTGACTTCCGGAAACGAGCTGGATGTGGTCGAGGTCGAACTCACCGAATCAACAGGATGATGGCCCAACGCGTACAAATTGCCGTCCGGGGAGCCGTGCAGGGGGTGGGCTTCCGCCCCTTCATCCATCGGCTGGCCACCGAGCTGGGTTTGTCGGGTTGGGTCTTGAATTCTTCCCGGGGTGTCGTGATCGAGGCGGAGGGGAGCCGGTCCCGGCTGGAGGCCTTCCTGCTCCGCATCAAAAAGGAAAAGCCGCCCCGATCCTTCATCCAGGACCTTGAGTTCTCGTTCCGGAGTCCCGTCGGATACGCCGGGTTTGAGATCCGGCAGAGCGACAAGGCCGGGGACCCGACCGCGCTTGTGCTTCCGGACATCGCCGTCTGTCCGGATTGTCTGGGCGAACTGTTCGACCCGATGAATCGGCGATATCTCTATCCCTTCACGAGCTGCACCCATTGCGGGCCGCGGTTCACGATTATCGAATCGCTTCCGTACGACCGCGCCAACACGACGATGAAAAGATTCGGGATGTGCGACGCCTGCCGCGGCGAGTATGAAGACCCGCTCGACCGGCGCTTCCACGCGCAGCCGAACGCCTGCCCGGTCTGCGGTCCGCAACTGGAATTGTGGGACGGGGCGGCCCGTGTTCTCTCCCGGCATCGGGAGGCCTGGGTCGAGGCGGCGGCGGCCATCCGCTCCGGAAAGATCGTCGCGGTCAAGGGCCTTGGGGGCTTCCATCTGATCGCGGACGCCCGACAGGAAGCGGCCGTGGTCCGATTGCGGGAACGGAAGCATCGCGAAGAGAAGCCCTTCGCGCTGATGGTTCCGTCCTTGGAGGGCCTCCGCGAGGTGTGCGAGGTTTCGGATCCGGAATCGCGCCTGCTTCTCTCGCCGGAGTCGCCCATCGTTCTATTGCGGCGACGGTCCGAACCCCCGGGTTTGAAATCGCAAATCGCCCCTTCGGTCGCTCCCGACAATCCCGACCTCGGCGTTCTGTTGCCCTACACCCCGCTGCATCATGTGTTGATGCGGGAGCTGGGTTTCCCGGTCGTGGCGACGAGCGGAAACGTATCGGACGAGCCGATCTGCACGGACGAGCGGGAGGCCGTCGATCGGCTGCGCGGGATCGCGGATCTCTTCCTCGTGCATGACCGTTCCATCGTGCGTCCCGTGGACGATTCCGTCGTCCGGATGGTGATGGGACGCGAACTGGTCCTTCGACGGGCCCGCGGCTACGCGCCGCTTCCGGTCCGTCTCAAGGAAGCGGCCCCGCCTCTTTTGGCGGTCGGAGGGCATCTGAAGAACACCGTGGCCCTGACGGCGGGTCGCGACGTCTTTCTCAGTCAACACCTCGGCGATCTGGAAACCCGGGAGGCCTTTGAGGCCTTTCAAAACGCCATCGCCGGTTTTCGGGACCTCTATCCGATCCGGCCGGGGCGGACGGTTTGCGATCTTCATCCGGACTATATATCCACCCGGTATGCCAAGGGTCTGGGGAACCCCGTTACGGCGGTTCAACACCACTGGGCCCACGTCGCGTCCTGCATGGCCGAGAACGAACTCGACGGACCGGTCCTCGGCGTTTCATGGGACGGCGCCGGGTACGGCCCCGACGGGACGATCTGGGGCGGCGAATTCCTTCTGACGGACGCCTCCGCCTTCCGGCGCGTCGCCTCGTTCCGGAGGTTCCGGCTGCCGGGCGGCGCGACCGCCATCCGGGAGCCCCGGAGGACGGCCGCCGGCCTGCGCTACGAAATCGCCGGCGAACGGCTGTTTGATCCGGGCGATCCGATCGTGCTTCGCTTCTTCACGCCCGCCGAACGGGCGGTGCTCCGGACGATGCTGACCCGGGGGATCCATTCGCCGCTGACCTCCAGCGTCGGACGGCTGTTTGACGCGGTGGCCTCGATCGTCGGGCTCCGCCAGCGGGTGAGTTTTGAAGGCCAGGCCGCGATGGAGCTGGAATTTGCGATCGGGGACGAGCGGACGGAGGAGGCCTATCCGTTCCGGACTCATGAAGCGGGGGAGACCTATGAAGCGCCCCTGCTGATCGTGGACTGGGAACCGATGATAAAGGAGATGTTCGACGACCAGGAGCGGGAGGTTCCCATCCGTAGGATCTCGGCCAAATTCCACAACGCGCTCGCCGAAATCATCGTCGCCGTTGCCGGGCGGATCGGCGAGGAACGGGTCGCGTTGACCGGCGGATGTTTCCAGAACAAGTATCTCACCGAGCGGGCCGTTCATCGGCTCGATGCGGCGGGTTTCCGCCCGTACTGGCATCGGCGGGTTCCGCCGAACGACGGCGGGCTCGCCCTGGGCCAGATCTTTGTCGCGCACCGGAAGGCCCGCGCGATACGGAAGGGGATCGAGACCCAAGCGCTCGACACCAAGGGGGTCCGATGAACCTCGTGACGGGCGAAATCGTGGAGATTTATGTCGACGCCTGGACGAGAATGGCGAAGGTCAGCGTCAACGGCGTTCTGATCCGCGTGCCGCTTTTGCTTTCGCCCGAAGTTCATGTCGGGCATCATGTTCTCATCGCGGGCGGCGTCGCGATCGCCGTGACGGGGACGGCATGAAGGAAGGTGTTCCGCCATGTGCTTAGCCATTCCCGGTAAAGTGTTGGAGATCGAGGATGCGGTCCGGCCCCGTATGGGGCGGGCCAGCTTTGGAGGGATCGAGAAGCGGATCTGCCTGGAATGGATTCCGGACGTCCGGATCGGCGATTATGTGATCGTCCATGTGGGTTTTGCGATCAGCAAAATGGACGAGGAGGAAGCCTTGAAGACGCTCGCTCTGTTGCGGGAAGTCGGCGAGGCCATGGAGGAGCTGCGGATCCCGGAACCCGAGGAGCACGGGGGATTTCCGCGACCGCCCGGAGGAGAGGCCGATGCGATTCGTTGATGAATATCGGGATGAAGCAATCGCCCGGAAGTATTCGGAGCAGATTCACGGGATCACGACGCGTCCCTGGACGATCATGGAGATCTGCGGCGGACAGACCCACACGATCGTGAAATACGGAATCGAATCCCTGCTGCCGGAGAAAATCACACTGGTGCACGGCCCCGGCTGTCCCGTCTGCGTCACGCCGCTGGGGATGATCGACAAGGCGGTCGCGATCGCGTCCCGACCGGACGTCATTCTCGCCTCGTTCGGCGACATGCTCCGCGTGCCCGGTTCGAGCCGGGACCTGCTCGCGGTGAAAGCGGAGGGGGGCGCCGTGCGGATGGTCTATTCGCCGCTCGACGCGTTGAAGATCGCGAAACAGAATCCCGAGAAGGAGGTCGTCTTTTTCGCCGTGGGGTTCGAGACGACGGCGCCCGCCAACGCGATGGCGGTCTGGCAGGCGAAACGGATGGGCTTGAAAAACTTTTCCATCCTTTGCTCGCACGTGCTGGTTCCTCCCGCGATGGAGGCGATTCTCTCATCGGAGAACCATCGGGTGGAGGGGTTTCTGGCGGCCGGGCACGTCTGCACGGTGATGGGGTATGAGGACTATTTCCCGATTTCGGATCGGTATCGCGTTCCGATCGTCGTGACCGGGTTCGAGCCGGTGGACATCCTCCAGGGGATCGCCATGACCGTCCGGCAGCTGGAAGAAGGCCGCGCCGAGGTCCAGAACCAGTATGCGCGATCCGTTCGCCGCGAGGGAAACGTTTTGGCCCGACAACTTCTGTCCGCCGTGTTCGAGCCGACCGACCGCGCGTGGCGCGGCATCGGCGAGATTCCGATGAGCGGCTACCGATTGAACCGGGACTATTCCGAGTACGACGCCGAGACGCGTTTCGAGGTGACCGGAATCGAGGCCCGGGAATCCCCCCTCTGCATCGCGGGGCTCGTGCTCCAGGGACTGAAGAAGCCCCACGACTGTCCCGCGTTCGGCGCGCCGTGCACCCCCGAATCCCCGCTCGGAGCCCCGATGGTCTCCTCGGAAGGAGCCTGCGCCGCCTATTATCATTTCGGCCGGTATAAGAAAGAGAAGGTGGCCGCGGAGGCCCGAGGGCGATGAATCCTGCGACGAATGAAGAGATGAAGAACGCCAAGACGGGGCCGGATCCCGCGGCGGGACTGATCTGCCCCGTTCCGATCGCCGAGTACAAGAACGTGCTGCTGGCCCACGGGGGCGGGGGGAGGCTCACGCAGCAGATGGTCCGGAAAATGTTTCTCCCGTCTTTTAAAAACGAGTATCTGGAACCGTTGCACGACGGCGCCGTCGTTCCGTTCAACGGCATGCGGATGGCCTTCACCACGGATTCGTATGTCGTGAACCCGATCGTATTTCCCGGAGGCGACATCGGCGAGCTGGCGGTCAACGGCACGGTGAACGACCTCGCGATGTGCGGCGCCCGGCCGCTCTATCTTTCGGCCGCGTTCATCATCGAGGAAGGGTTCCCCATGGCGGATCTGTGGCGGGTCGTCCTCTCCATGCAGACGGCATCGAGGAAGGCCGGGGTCGAGCTGGTGACGGGCGACACCAAGGTGGTGGATCGGGGCAAGGGCGATCAGATCTTCATCAACACCTCGGGCGTCGGCCGGATCGAACCCGGCGTCGAGATCCATCCAAACCGTGCGAAGGCCGGCGACAAAATTATCCTGAACGGACCGATCGCGATGCACGGGATCGCGATCATGTCGGTCCGGGAAGGGCTGGAGTTCGAGACCCGGATTGAAAGCGACACGGCCGCGCTCAACGATTTGGTCATGACCATGATCGGCGCCGGCCGGGATATTCACGTCCTCCGCGACCCCACGCGCGGAGGTCTCGCCAGCGCGCTGAACGAGATCGCCGAGACGGCCCGCGTCGGAATCACGATCTCGGAGGACCGGATCTTGATCGACGAGGAGGTGAAAGGCGCCTGCGAGATTCTGGGGCTCGACCCGCTCTACGTCGCGAACGAGGGAAAGCTGGTGGCCTTCGTCGCCCCCGAATCGGCCGACCGGGTGCTGGCCGCGATGCGAGGGCATCCGCTCGGAAAAGAGGCCGCCGTCATCGGCGAGGTCGTCGGCGATCATGCCGGGACCGTCGTGATGAAAAGCCGGATCGGGGGTTATCGGGTGGTGGATATGTTGTCGGGAGAACAGTTGCCGAGGATTTGCTGAGCGAAGACCCATCGTTTAATACACGCCCGGGCCGAACCGAGGGATGGCGGCCGGCCTGTTCTCGAGAGAGCGGATCATGCGGCCCGAAAAATTCAGGGATTCATCCGGGAAACGGACTTTGCATCGGCGGCGGGTTTGGGGCTTTCTGGTCGCGACGCTTTTCGTTTCTTCCTTCGCGCATGCCGCGGACAAGACATTCGATGTCAATACCTCGACCCAGTTCTTATGGGGCGACGACATGATGGGACAGGGGCAGAGCGTCGTCGCGGAGTACCTGAGGTTCAACTACAAGCCCCAGGGCGATACGATCGATGTCACGGGTTACGGACGGGCCTGGAGGGATTATACCGACAGCGAAATCCGGGCCGCCGGTCCTTTGGGAAGGATTTATTATCTGTACATGGACTATTCACCGTTGGAGAATACCTCGCTGAGGTTCGGCCGGCAGTTTGTGAACTTTACCGCCGGGTCGGCCATTTTGGACGGCATCCGCCTGGATGTGAGCGGCCTGGGCCCGATCGGCGTCACCTTCGCGGAGGGGGCGGATGTCCAGTTTTCCTTGGACGGGACGCAGTCCAGACTCGGAAATCACTTCATCGGATTGAATTTCCGTCTGGAAAATATCCGGGCCACCCAGCTCGGCGTCAGCTATGTCCAGCGGTACGACGATTGGGACGTCTCCCGCCAGGACTTCGGCCTGAACTTTCGCCGGTCGTGGGCGTATTTCAGCCCGTACGGGGAGATCCAATACGACCGGGTCTCGGCGGATTTTTCCGAGGCCCTGGTGGGTCTCGATGTTTTCCCGACGAGCGACCTCATGCTCAAGGGCGAGTTTTACCATTCCTACCCCTTGTTTGATTCCACCTCGATTTACAGCGTCTTCGCGGTGGACTCGTACCGCGAGTATCTCGTCCAGGCCGACTACAGCATCAGCGTGCCGCTGGGTTTGATGGCCTCGTACACCCGGCAGATCTACGGGGACAGCCAGGAGGCGAATGTCTACACGGCGGGTGTCAACCTTCATCCCGTTGAACGCCTGAACCTGAAAGCGTCCGTCAACCGGCGCACCGGTTACGCGGGGCACGATTGGGGCTTTGAGACCACCGGCGATTGCAAGGTCGGAGAGCGCCTCAGCCTGTCCGCGGGCGCGCAGTACGACACCTACGAACGGCCGGACGATTTCAGCGAGAATTACGCCACGCGGTTCTGGGTGGGCGGCCGGTGGGGTCTCCGGAACGACCTTTCGGTTTCGGCCCGGCTGGAGGATGACGTCAATGAGAACTTCACCAACCTGCCGGTTGGAAGAATCACCGTCGATTGGGCGCTTTGAAGGAGGATTTTCACGTGGTCGGAAAGGCGATGCTGATTGCGATTTTCCTGCTGGGACTCGGAGCCCGGGCCTGGGCCGCGACCCCTCATGAAGACTATGCCAAGATGAGCATTCCGGACTGCAACGGGTGCCATCAATCAAGCGGGGTCGCCCCGAACCACGGATCGATGTGGGTGAAAGAGCACCGGCTGTACGCCGAGAAGCAGCCCAGCAACTGCAAGGCCTGTCACCAGCAGTCGTTCTGTCTGGACTGCCACACGGGGGGCGGCATCGACCGCGACCTGCACGCCTCCACGTCGGGCGTGGACTACATGCCGAATTCGCATCGAACGGATTTCAGGGAAATCCATCCCATCAAGGCCTTTGATGACCCGAACTCCTGTTATCGATGCCACGACCAGAAGCGGTTCTGCGTGGATTGCCATAACAAGTTCAATCCGAACGATCTGAGGTTCCTGTCGCATCGGAGGGGGTTCTCGGACATCGAGGTCAGCGCCGGCGGACCGCAACATTCCTCGTTCACCCCCGCGCAGTGCCAGACCTGTCATCCCGGCAGCGTTCTTCCGACGCATACCTGGTCGGACTCCCATGCCAAGGAGGCCCGGAGGAATCTTACGGCCTGTCAGTCCTGTCACGCGGATGGAGAGACCTGTTTGAAATGCCACAGCGCGACGACCGGGTTGAAAATCAATCCCCATCCCAAGAACTGGGGACGGATCGCGGATCGGCTGAAAGCGTACGGCAAAAACAAGACATGCGTTCGGTGTCATTCTTAGCGCAGGAGGGCGCTCCTATGGCCGGCGGATCAAAATTCATGATGGGATCGATTGCGGTGGCCGTGGGGTTTCTTCTCATGGCGGGTTGCCGGAGCAGCACGAAAGAGACGGCCGGCGAAGCCGCCGTGAAGACGAGCTTTGTCGGCATCGACACCTGCTTCAAATGCCACGCGGACGGGAGCCTGGGCAAATTCCCCGCCATGATCGGAAACTCCGGCGCGCCGAACGTCGGCTGGCTGTACAGCCCCCACGGCAACTACGAATCCGTGGATCAAAATTTCCAGCCGATCGATCTTGGAATTTATAACGTCGGCTTTCCTTTTTATGCCTTCTCCGAATGGAACGACACCTGCCAGACGTGTCACGATGCGCTCGGCGACGGCCAGAAGATCAGCACGGTCTATTCGCTGTACGGACCCGGGATCGGCCTCGTGAATCGTCCGATCGTGGCGTGCGAGAGCTGCCACGGCCCGGGCGGGAACCACTACGGGCTCGGCCCGATCCCCTATCCGAGACCGGCCGCCGGGCAGTGCGGGCAGTGTCATAATAAGACCTTCCCGACCGATCATCTCCAATTTCACCCCGAGGGAGCGAGCATCTACGAGGACTATCAATCCGCGCCCCATGCCAAGTCCATCAACGCGCATGTCCTGGTGTCGGGAAGCACGACCGATGTCACCGCGCTCTGTTCGAGGTGCCACACGGACGAAGGCGTCAAGCTTTACGCCGCGGGGGTTCCGGGAACCGCGAGCCACGACGACATCACCGCATTTTTTACCAACAACCCCGTATCCAATGTGGCCG
>DATIYJ010000051.1 GCA_035517655.1 Nitrospiria bacterium
AGTTTCTGTTGCGACAAAATTATCTCTTCCCGGTCTTGGATTTCATCCCGAATTGTGGTATAGTTTGAACCGTTTACCAATAACTTTGATAGAAGAAATCCGTGATTACGAAAGAGAAGCGACTTAAAACCGATGAGGAGAAGATCGCGCAGCTGAAACGCTCGCTGTCCGAAAAAGCGCGCGAGTTGGATCTGCTCCGTCAGATCAGCGAATCCATCAGTTGCAATCTGGACCTGGACAATGTCTTGAAGCAGATCATCGATATCGTGGTCCAGGTCACGAAAGCCGACGCGTGTTTGTTGTATCTGTACAATGACCGCAACAAGGAATTGATTCTCCGCGCGACCAAGAACCCGCATCCCAAATTGATCGGCCGCGTTCGCTTGGAGCTGGGCGAGGGGATCACCGGATGGGTGGCGCGGGAACGAAAACTCGTGGCGATTGCGAAGAACGCGCACGACGATCCGCGTTTCCGGGTTTTTCAGAATCTTCCCGAAGACCGTTACCAGGCTTTCCTTTCGATCCCCGTCGTTTCGAAAAACGAGGTGATCGGCGTGATTAATGTCCAGCACAAGCGGCCGCATCATCACTCGGCCGGCGAACTGGCTCTATTGACGACCATCGGCCATCAGGTCGGGGGGGCGATCGAGAACGCCCGGCTGTATGAGGAAATGAAGAAAAAGGCGATTCAGATCGAGACGCTGTCTCAGGTGAGCAAGACCATCGCGTCCAATCGCTACTTGAGGGAGATCCTCCAGTTGATCGTGGCCATGACGGCCGAAATGATGAATTCGACCATCTGCTCCATCATGTTGCTGGATGAAGCAAAGCAGGAGCTGGAAATCGTGGCGACCCAAAGCCTGAGCGAAGAGTACCGGAAAAAACCGAATCTGAAAGTGGGCCAAAGCATCAGCGGTCAGGCGGTCCAGGAACGGCGGCCGATCGCCGTTCTGGACGTTACCCATGAACGGGGGTACATGTATGCCGATCTCGCCCGGAAGGAAGGGCTTCGATCCTTGCTTTCGGTTCCGATGATGATCAAGGATCGGGTTGTGGGCGTGATCAACAGTTATACCTCTCACGAACACAAGTTTTACGATGAAGAGATCAAGATCCTCCAGGCGGTCGCCAACCAATCGGCCGTCTCGATCGAGAACACGAAGCTGGTCCGCCAGTCGAACGAGATGCAGGAGGCGCTTGAGAACCGAAAGGCGGTGGAGCGGGCCAAAGGCGTTCTGATGCGTGAAAAAAGGATTGGCGAGGACGAGGCCTTTCGCATCATCCAACGCCAAAGCATGAATACCCGAAGGAGCATGAAGGAGATTTCCGAAGCCATTATTCTGGCCAGCGAAATTAAATAATACCCGGTTCAAGAACGCCCAAGGGGTAAATTCTTGCAGGGACGGCTTCCGCAGGCGCCCCTCAGGACCGCCTTGACAGGCCATCATTCGGTCATCGTTGAAAGGGGTAAAGATGCGCACATTACGTATTGCGTTGGCCCAGATCAACAGCACCGTCGGTGATCTGGAAGGCAATACCGAGAAAATATGCGAGTATATCGAAAAGGCCAAGGCCCTTGAGGCCGATCTCGTGGCCTTTCCCGAAATGGCCATTCCCGGTTATCCTCCCGAGGATCTACTTCTCAAACCGTCGTTTGTCCAGGACAACCTCGAAGCCCTTCAAATGGTGATCAAACAGACCAAAGGCATCACCGCCGTCGTGGGCATGGTGGACCGGCAGGACGACATCTATAACGGCGCGGCCCTGATCCATGACGGCGGCCTGGTCGCGATTTATCACAAGATCCACCTTCCCAATTACGGCGTGTTCGATGAGAACCGATATTTCCAGGCCGGGACGGACTGTCCCGTCATCGCGGCCCGGAACGTGGCGGTCGGCGTCAACATTTGCGAGGACCTCTGGCATCCGGAGGGGCCCGCACTGACCCAGGCGCTGGGCGGCGACGCCGAAGTGATCGTGAGCATCAACGCCTCGCCGTATCACCGCGGCAAGACGCGGTTCCGGGAACAGATGCTGGCGACCCGCGCGAGGGACAACAGCGTCATCGTGGCCTACGTGAACATGGTCGGGGGGCAGGACGAGTTGGTTTTTGACGGCCAGAGCGTGATCGTTGATCAAAACGGGCGGGTGATCGTCCATGGCCGTCCGTTTGAAGAAGAACTGATCCTGGCCGATCTGAACATCGACGGGGTGTTTCGAGCGCGCCTTCACGACCCGCGTCGTCGGCAAATGAAACTGGCCTTTATGGCCGAAAAGCCGCCCGTCAAACGGTTTGTTTTGCCGGGCCGGATTGAGCCGCCGAAGAAGCGGCCGCTCCATCCGCGGCCCTACGAACCGCTTCATCCGCTGATGGAAGTCTACCGCGCATTGACGCTGGGCGTGAAGGATTACGTGACGAAAAACGGTTTCTCGAAGGTCGTGATCGGGATCAGCGGCGGGATCGATTCCGCCCTGACGGCCCTGATTGCCGTGGACGCGCTCGGAAAAGACAACGTGGTCGGCATATTAATGCCATCACAGTATACTTCCGCCATGAGCGTGGAGGACAGCCAGTTGCTCACGAAGGCGCTGGGCGTCAAGCTTCTGGTGATCCCCATCAAGGAGGTGTTTCAGACCTATTTGAAGCTGTTCACGAAGGAGTTCAAGGGGCGGGCGCCCGACGCCACGGAGGAAAACCTTCAGGCCCGAATCCGTGGAAACATCCTGATGGCCTTTTCGAACAAGTTCGGCTGGTTGGTTCTGACGACCGGAAACAAAAGCGAGATGAGCGTCGGGTATGCGACCCTCTACGGAGACATGGCCGGCGGTTTCGCGGTGATCAAGGACGTTCCGAAAACCTTGGTCTACGAACTGGCCAACCACCGCAACTCCCTGGAGAAGAGGCCGCTCATTCCACAACGAATTTTCAAGCGACCGCCGACGGCGGAGTTAAAACCGGGCCAGACGGATCAGGACACCCTGCCTCCTTATCCCGTTTTGGATCCGATCGTTCTGGCTTACGTCGAGGAAGACATCGGGTTCGAGGAGATCGTCTCGATGGGCCATGACCGCCGCACGGTCGAAAAGGTGATTCGAATGGTGGACCACAGCGAATATAAGCGCCGCCAAGCCCCGATCGGGATCAAAATCACCCCCCGCGCCTTCGGCCGCGACCGCCGCGTGCCGATCACCAATCAGTACAAGGAAATCCCTGGGAAGTAAAGTGGGTTAAATACTTCGAACAAAATCATTACCCTCTTTAAGAAATGAGCCAGTAACTGGCTTATAGAATCCCACCACCTTCTGGACTTTTCTCAGCCGAGCTCGCTGCACCCTAACAATCCACGGATCTTATGTCTTGCATATAAAATTAAGTTTTAAACTTGTAGATGCCGCCAGGCCCCGATCGGGATTAAAATCACGCCGCGCGCCTTCGGCCGGGGCCGATGCCTTCCGATCACAAACCAGTATAATGAGATTCAGACGAAGTTAAGATCGCTCTGGGGTGCCGCCATAAGGCGTATTCCAGCATCCCTTCGCGTTTTCTGTTGACCTAGACTCTCCGGCTGTATTATTCTGGATCAAAATTAAACGACGGCCCTGTGACGCCTTCGGGCGCTCGGGGCCGCCTTTCCGTTTCCCGCTAACATAGAACAGGAGGATGCGCGATGGCTGTAGAAATTAAAGTGGGGGCGACGGCGCCCGATTTTACGTTGAAGGATCAGGACCAAAAGGACGTCAAGTTGAGCGACTACAAGGGTAAAAAGAATGTCGTCTTAGCCTTTTATCCTCTCGATTGGAGTCCGGTCTGCACGACCGAGAACAAGTGCTTGAACGACGATTTCCCGAAATTTCAATCGGCCGGCACCGAAATCCTGGGGATCAGCCGGGACAGCGTCTACTCGCACAAGGCCTGGCAGGAGGCGTTGGGACTTAAGCACCGTCTCCTTTCGGACATGAGCGGGGACGTCGCCAAGAAGTACGGGATGTGGTTGGACGACAAATTCATCACAAAGCGCGCAACGGTGGTCGTGGACAAGCAGGGGACGGTGCGCTACGTCAAGGTCCAGGAAATTCTGTCGGCGCGGGACGACAACGAGATTCTGGCCGCGCTGAAATCTTTGAATTAAAATCAGGCCGCTGGTATAATTGGGGCAGAGAACTCTCTGCCCCAATTTGCATTCGAGGAAAGATCCTATGGCGACAGATCTTCAATTGGAACGCGTCACGGATGAAAATTATCCCGACTATCTGGCCGCCCCCGCCGCGCTCATTCTTTTCAAAATCGCGAATTGTGAAAAGTGCGAGGAGTTCCTTCCCATTGTGGCCGAAGCGATGCAGCGGTATGAGGGCCGAATACGGTGGGGGGTGGCCTTGCTTCATGTCCCGGGAGCCTGCCGGGAAATCAAACGGAAATACCGCTTCGAAACTTTTCCCACGACCCATTTTTACAAGGCCGGCCGGCTGGTCCACCAGGAGGACCACAAACTGACCGCCGAGGAATTGGATGCCGCGATCAAGAAGCACCTCCTTTAAGGCCAAGGTAGGCCGTTTCGCGAGGATTCTTCCGATCGTGGTGCTTTGTCTCGCCGTCGTGACGATCGGATCGTTCGCCCCGATCCATCTCCGGATCGGGATCGGCGAGGTGTCCGGCGAAGAGACCCCGGCGGTCGATTACGATGCCATCGAGGCTTTCTTAAAAAAGTTGACGGCCAAGCAGCCGATCGTCTCCCTGACGGTCATTCACCGGGTTGAACCGTCGCCCGTCCCGGGGCTCCAGCAAGTCAAATTCGTCATCGAAATGAACGGACAACGCCAGAACGGGTTGGTCTATCTGTCCGGGTCAAAAATTTTCCTCGGACAGATTTTCGATTTAGGAACACAGGAAAATCTCACGGAAAAACAGGCCGGAGCATCCCAACCGGTCCATTATGATATTAAGGATCTTGATCTTGAGAATCGGGTGCCTCGAGGCACGCCGGGAGGGAGGCTGGTCATCGTCGAATTCTCCGATTTTCAATGTCCGTTTTGTAAGCAGGCGACGAAACCGCTCGGAGAGTTGTTGAGAAAATATCCCGAGGACGTGGTGATCTATTATAAACATATGCCGATCACCGAAATTCATCCCCTGGCCTACAAGATGGCTTTGGCCTCCGAATGCGCCCGCACCCAAAAAGCCGGGGCTTTTTGGGTTTTTCATGATCGCTTCTTCTCCGATCCCCCGATTCGAGATGCCGCACAACTGCGCGACCAAATCGGGCAATGGGCCCGACAACAGGGCCTCGACACAAAGAAGTTTCTAACCTGTTATGACAATGCGGAACAAGCCCCGCGAATCGAGAAAGACATGAACGATGCCCGAACGATCGGGGTGAACTCGACGCCGACGTTCCTCCTCAACGGGGAATTCGTGGCCGGGGTGCAGTCTCTTGAACGCTTCGAACGCTATCTGGAGGCGAAATAAACGTTAAAAACGCAGGAGACCTTCATGGACAATCCGTCCGAAAAGCCCAGCCGGTTGGAACGGGTGAATTTTATTATACGGATTATTCTGGCCGTCGGGACAGTGGGCATTCTGCTGGTGGCCTTGATCGCCCTCATGAGACGGGGAAGCGGCTATTAAACGGTTAATCTCGTTCCGGCTCGGTGTGCCCGTGCTCGTGTTTCACCTTGTCCTCGTTGAATAGATCGCTCATCTCGTCATCCATGGTTTTTTCATCATTGGGGACAATCGGGAGCGGGATGTCGATCGGCTTCCTCTTCGGTTTCTTCTGTGATGAATCCGTGTCTTTCGGCTGTTTGTGTTCTTTGCTCATCACCTTCTCCTTGTCCGGCATTAACCCATTATTGTATGGATAAAATATTATTAATTTCAATAATTTTTAATAATTAATTATACTTTAAATTTAACTAAAAAATCTTTCATGGCCGCGATCTGGATTTGGAGGTCGCCCTCGGCGGCCGCCTCGCGAATTTGTTTCCTCAGATAGGGATTGCTTCCCATTCGGTCGATCGTCTCCTCCAGAAACTTTTCGGGTGTGGTTTCCGGTTGTTCCGAGAGAAACCTGATGATGCGGTCCTCCACCGGTACAAAACTTTCTCCAAAATGGAGAACCACATGGTAGTGCCGGTTTCCGAGCCATTCAAACCGGAGACCTTTCATCGATAAAACCCCTTCGAGGATTCATCGGTCCGCATGGATAACGGCATGCCGCGCCTCGGTTAACGGGAATAAGCCTGACGGGCGGCCGATTTTTTTTTGATCAATTCATACGCGGCGACCAACCTTCTTAATTTCGGTTCGGTGCTGCGGTCTCCCCCGCGCCGGTCGGGATGGAGTTCCTTCACCAGCCTCCGGAACGCGGTCGTGATCGACCTCATGCTTGAGCCCGGTTCCATGCCCAATTCCCGATAGGCTTCGGCTTCGTTCTTGATTTCGGCATGGACTCCCGTCGTTTGACCGCTCTCCCATTGACGCAGGAAATCAAAAAGATTAAAGCGGTTGCGGCGACGCATCGGCCGGTTGTATAATTGGCTGTCGATCTCTTCAAAATGGTCTTCCAGGAAGTTGAGCCGTCCCGAAAGTCTTTTAAGGTCATCCAACACGCGGGCCTGATCGATCTCATCGACCATCTGGGCGAGCAGTTGTTCCATCTCTTCAAGGCGTTCCTGTTGGGCAAAGTACGTGTCCATTCGTTCATGGAACACCTGTTCAAAAGCGTCCGACGAACTTTTCTCGACGCGGTTTTGGAGGTCTCCCAAGCGGTCGCGAAGCTTTTTGCGCAGTTCCATTGCTTTTCTGTGGTCGTGGTCTTGGTCCATCGAACACCGTCCGCCTGTCCGCTACTATTATACTAAAGGCACGGGCGCAGTTGAACATAATTATTTAGGCGGCGGTCTTCCTTGACATTTGACCGGCAACTTGATAGGGTGCCTGTTTGTGAGGACGTTGAATCCGCACAGCGAGCGCAATTCCGACCTCCGCCCCCGACGGGTAGGGCGGAATTAGCGAGCGAATCCAAATGGGAATCTTCTCCTCCCGGATCGAAGAACCACCGGCCGTAAGGCCCGGGTTCTTCAAACAAAACAAAATTCTCCTCATTCTCATAGCCGTCGGCTTGACGCTCATGGCCTCCATTTCCTGGGCGATGGCCCAGTCCGAAGAGGAGGCGTACGAGCATAACCGACAGGGAATGATCGCGATGTCCGAAGCCGAATTTGAAGAGGCGATCGTGGAGTTTCAAACGGCTGCGGCGTTGGCGAAGGACTATCAAATCCGGAACCGGCCCTTGATTTATACGCCGGTATTCATGACGGCCTGGGCCTATGAAAAGATCGGACGCATGTCGGCGGCCTGCGGTGAATTTCAACGGTTTTTGAAAATCGCTCCGGCCGATGCGATCGAGTCGACCAAGGCCGAACATGCCCGGGACTATTTGAAGCAACATTGCCATGAGTGAGCGCGGAGTGAAAAAAAACCATTGTTGACGTCGTCCGCGGTCCGGGAAAGCGGTCCCGAAGGTTCGTTAAAATGAAAGCGGCCGGCTTTTGGATTTTCATGTTCTGCCTGCTGGCGGTGCTCACGTTTTTGACCTTGAATACCAATCCCCAGCGGTTTAAATACCGCCACCCCCCCGAGGAGTCGCAATCCCCCTCCGCCGGCTCTTCCGAGACGGGTGCAAAAACGTGGGGCAAAGTTTACGCGGAATTGTATGGTCCAAAAGGATTGGAGAAAACGTGGGAGATCGCGACGCCTAAAGGGTATTTCACCGAGGCCGATCGGGACCAGTTTTTGCGCGATATCCCGGCCAAAAAACAGTTCGGAGAGGCGCGGGTCACGGTTAAAGAAGACGGGGCCGACCTCGTTTTCGGCATCTATTATAAGGGCGCAAAACCTTGAAGACCGGATTCGCCGCCGGGCTGCTCTGTCTCGTCATCATCATGGGAACGGTCCGGGTAGGGAAGACGATGGCCTTTGAAATCAAGAGCTCCGCGTTTGCCGATGGTCAACCCATTCCGAAGAAATATACCTGCGAGGGGAGCGACGTTTCCATCGCGCTCGGGTGGACCGATCCGCCGGCCGGCGCAAAAAGCTTCGTCCTGATCGCGGACGATCCGGATGCCCCGATGGGGACGTGGGTCCACTGGGTGGCGTACGACCTTCCGGCCGAGGCGCGCGGATTGCCCGAAGACGTTCCGAAACAGGAGACGCTCCGGGACGGGACGAAGCAGGGGCTGAATGACTTCAGACGGGTCGGCTACGGCGGACCATGTCCGCCGCCCGGGAAACCTCACCGGTATTTTTTCAAGTTGTACGCTCTCGACAAAAAACTCGGACTGCCGCCGCGGGCGACCAAGCCCCAGGTCCTGGATGCGATGAAGAACCATGTTCTTGCCGAGGCGCAGCTCATGGGGACGTTCAAGCGGTAGAACGGCCTTCAAGAAGCAGAGAACGGTTATTGACAGATCATCGTTGTTGGGCCTAAAATTGAACCAAGTTGAACCCGACCCTTAAACGTTGTGGTCCGTTGCGAAAATCATTCGGTGCGCTGATAGCGATGTTCTCTATGGTGGCCCTTGGGCCGGACGCCACGGCGCAGACGTCGGTCAATCAGCCGACGCCGTCCGCGGAGGTCGTCGCCCTGGGCGCCGACGGCGTATATCGGGCGGAGGTGACGGTGGACTCTTATTCTTACAAACCGGACCATCTGATCGTGACGTCGGGGCATCCCGTGGAACTGACGCTGAAGAGCGTTACGATCATCGTGCCGCATAACTTTCTCATTAAGGCTCCGGAAATGGGCCTCGATGTCAAGCAGGACGTTCCGGCCGGC
>DATIYJ010000052.1 GCA_035517655.1 Nitrospiria bacterium
TCACCACGCCGAACGGGACGGCCACCTCGGCGGGCAACTTTATAGTGACGGTGCCCTTACCTGCCATCACCGGCTTCACACCGAGCAGCGGTTCGGTGGGCGCCAGCGTGGCGATCACCGGCCAGAACTTTACGGGCGCCACGGACGTTCAGTTTAACGGGACTTCCGCCGTGTTCACGGTGCCAAGCTCTGCCCAGATCCGGGTCATTGTTCCGGCGGGAGCCACTACAGGGCCGATCTCGGTCACCACGCCGAACGGGACGGCCACCTCGGCGGGCAACTTCACGATTAACTATACTCTGACGCTCAATTCAGCCGGCACGGGCACCGGCACGGTGAGCGGTGCGGGAACGTACGCCTACGGCCAAATCGCAGCCGTCTCAGCAACGGCAAAGACCGGTTCCACGTTCAGCGGTTGGAGCGGTCCCGATGCCGCGGAATGCGCCACCGGCTCGGTGCTGATGAACGCGAACAAGAGCTGCACGGCCACCTTCACGGCGACGCCCCTCATCACCGGCTTCACACCGAGCAGCGGTCCTGAGGGCGCCAGTGTGGTGATCACCGGCAAGAACTTTACGGGGGCCACGGACGTTCAGTTTAACGGGACTTCCGCCGTGTTCACGGTGCCAAGCTCGGGCCAGATCCGGGCCACGGTTCCGGCTGGGGCCACCACGGGTCCGATCTCGGTCACCACGCCGAACGGGACGGCCACCTCGGCGGGCAACTTTGCCATACCATAACAAGGCCATTGGCATATAGGATGAAAAAGGCCTCCTTAGAAGAGGCCTTTTTCATTTGGGGTGATGGAGCAAGGATGGGTTATGCAACGCATGAGAAATGAGAGACTATTTTTATCTGCTATTCGGGGAAGGTGATAGCGCCGGCGCGCGGCATTTTGATTCCTCGCCTTCGGCACGGTGCGTGTTCAAATCACGCCGGGGGCACGTTTTATTTACGACCTGAGCTCGTCGGGGGTGATTTGTTCCCGGGATGAAGGCGCTGGGAGATGTTACCTTTATTTTACCTTTTCTTGATCGGCTCTTAATATTGTAGGGCGATGATCGTGTTGGTTGTGAGCAAAAAATCCAATCCGACAGATGGAACCGGCCCGGAAGAGAGAGTATACTCTCCTGATACGAAAAGGAGGATGCCATGGAAACCCGTCTTACAATCGTCAAGTCCCACCTCGGTCTTCTGATCATTCTCTTGATCCTCGTGTTCTCGGTTTTCGAGTGGATGATCGACTCCCCCGGGCGCACCTTCGCGCAGCCGGCGGGAGCGGGAGAACCCGCCGAGACTATGACGACCGCGTCTCCCATCAAGCACGTGATCGTCATTATCGGCGAGAACCGAACCTTCGATCACGTCTTCGCCACCTACCAGCCGAAGCACGGACAGACTGTTTCCAACCTGCTCTCCAAGGGCATCGTCAATGAGGACGGCAGCCCGGGTCCCAATTACTCCCTTTCCGCGCAATACAACGCCGTGGACAACGGGACTTTCTCCATCCATCCCCAGGGCAAGAGTCTGTACACGAATATCCCCCCGGTTATGACGGACGGTGCTCCGACCAAGGCGCCCTTCGCGCACGTCGCCGTTGCGAAAGCGGCCGAGCCGAATCTCGCGCTGGGCTACACCCAATACCTGACGACCGGCGGAACCGGGCTGGCCCGGGATGTGGTTGATGCCCGTTTCCCGAATCCCTATGCCTTGGGCGGTGGAGTGTTTCCGATTACGCCGTCGATCCAGTACGACGACTACGCCTCCAGCCCCGTCCATCGGTTTTATCAGATGTGGCAGCAATTGGACTGCGACTCCGTTTTTGCGACGCCTCGGAATCCGAGCGGGTGCCTGAACGATCTTTTCCCGTGGGTGGAAGTGACGATCGGAGCCGGAAGCAACGGTCGGCCCCAGCCGGCGGGTTTCAACGACCTCAGCACCGGAGAAGGTTCGTCGGCGATGGGCTTTTACAACGTCGCCAAGGGAGACGCTCCTTACCTTAAGAGCCTTGCGGATCGGTACGCGATGAGCGACAATTTCCACCAGGCCGCCGAAGGCGGAACCGGGGTGAACCATATCATGTTGTTTTACGGGGACGATATTTGGTACAGCAACGGCGGCGGGGAAACCGGGACGCCGCCCGCCAATCAGATCGAGAATCCCGACCCGCAGGCGGGGACCAACAACTACTACACTCAAGACGGCTATTCCGGTGGGACGTACAGCGAGTGCTCGGACACGACGCAGCCCGGTGTGGCCTCCGTGGTCGCGTATCTCGCCTCCTTGGCCCGGCCCATCAACCCGAACTGCGAGGCGGGGCACTACTACATTTTGAACAATTACAATCCCGGATACCTCGGCGACGGGACCCCGGCCCCTCTGGGCCCGAACCGCTTCACCATTCCGCCGACCTCGGTTCGGCACATCGGCGACGAGCTGCTTGAACGCAACATCTCCTTCAAGTATTACGGAGAGGGCTGGGACCGTTACGTGGCCGGCTTGCCCAGCGCCTATTGCAAAATCTGCAACGGTTTCCAGTATTCGACTTCCATGATGACGAACCCCGCATTGAGGGCGGCCTATATTCAGGACGAGCCCCATCTTTTTGACGACATCGCCGCTCATCAACTGCCGGCCGTTTCCTTCCTCAAGCCGAGCGGATTCGCAGACGGTCACCCCGCCACGTCCAAGCTCGATTTGTTCGAAGGATTTGTAAAGAAGGTCGTAGAGGCCGTGAAGAGCGATAAAGAACTGTGGGGGAATACCGCCATTCTCGTTACGTTCGACGAGGGGGGCGGCTATTATGATTCGGGTTACGTGCAACCGCTCGATTTCTTCGGGGATGGAACACGGATTCCGCTTCTGGCCGTTTCTTCCCATGCCCTGCCGGGTCGCGTGATCCACACCTATGGCGACCACGTTTCCATTTTGAAGTTCATCGAAAGGAACTGGGAGTTGGACCCCCTTACGGGCCGCAGCCGCGACAACCTCCCCAATCCGGTAACATCCGCAGCGGACCCCTACGTGCCGCTGAACAGCCCGGCCATCGGCGACCTGTTTGACCTGTTTGACTTCTGACGTTCCAATCGTCCCGGTTGTCGGCGGCTGAAATTTACAAGGAGTCCTTCCCATGAAAACAGGCGATGGAATCATGAGCAGACCCAGCCGGTATTCGGTGCCGGAAACGCTCGACCGGATGGAGGCCGCATTGAAAGCGAAGGGCATCAAGGTCTTTGCCCGAGTGGATCACAGCGGCGAGGCCGAGAAGGCGGGAATGAAAATGCCCCCGACCCAATTGTTGATCTTCGGAAACCCGAAGGCGGGCACCCCCGTGATGCTCGCGGCGCCCACTGCGGCCATCGACCTTCCGCTGAAGGCGCTGGCCTGGCAGGACAACGACGGGAAAGTCTGGTTAAGTTATAACGATTCGGAGTACCTGAAACGGCGGTTTGGCCTGACGGATGACGCAGTCAAGACGATCGCCGGGGCGGGGAGTCTGATCGAGCAAGCGTTGGATTAAATAGCCTTCGGACGGAAGGGGGCCGTGCGGGATCGGCCGACAAGAATTACCAAACGATCGTGACGCCGTGGTGCTTTATCTCTTGGGGTGTTTCGATGGGGGGCATTTGTTCCCGCAGGGAAGGCGCCGGCGCGCGGCATTTTGGCTCCGCGGCCGTTTCTATACATGTATTTCCGGATCTTCTGAACTTCTGACCCAGGAGTGCCTGATGCGTCTCGTGAGCGGGTGGGTGGTGTTGCTGGGTTGTTGCTGTTTATCCGGGACGGTTCATGCCGAGGCGGTCGTGCCGGGGGCTCCGGCGTTTTTACCCGAGCGGCTCGATTACCGGCCTTATATTGCCGACCCGAGGCGGCCCCGTTTCGGCGCCGGCGTCCTTTTCGGCAGCGGGGGTGAGCTCCAGTTTGACACGGCCATCGGAGGCGCCTTTGCCCTGGCGAATCTGAAGCCCGGTGATCCGCCGTTTGAGAAGTTACAGATCGCGGGGTCTGCCGCCGTCCTGCCCCGTTGGGACATCCACCACGACCTTGACCAGGTTGGGGCGAATTTCCGTGCCGGTCTATCCCTCAGCGGATCGCATGGCCCGTGGGCCATGCGTCTTCAGGTTCTGCACGAGAGTGACCATCTGGGGGATGAGCTGATACTCCGGACGGGCCTGACGAAGCGCCTGGCGTACCTTCGGCAGGAGATCGACCTCGGAGTCTCGTATTTCCCTCACGTGGACCTTCGCCTTTATGTCGAAGGCAGCTACGGTTTTTCCATCGGTGAATCAAACAGGCCTTGGAAAGCCCAGGCCGGCGGTGAATGGGAGGGCGGCCCCCCGCTCCCTCTTGGGGCCAGGTTGTACGCCGCGGGCGATCTTCAGACCTACCAGGAAGTGCATTGGAATGTGGATTGGACGGCCCAGGCGGGCGTGGTGGACTGGAACGAACAGCACACCCGCTCGTTAAGAATTTTCGCCGAAAACCACATCGGCCATGATCCCCTGGGTGAATTTTTCTCCAATCGGTTGAATTATAATGAAATGGGTTTTGCATTGGACTTTTGAGGAAGGATGATTTGAGAATTCTTTGTGCGGTCCGGGATTCAAAACCGGGATATCTGAAATCAGGGCCGGAGGGGATCGCGCACTTTCTCGGCTTGCATCGGAGCCTTCGACATGGGAGCAATGGAGAAGGCTCGCAAGGCGGTCTCATGTTCTATTGCTCTAAGGCTCGATCGCCCGTGTGGGTGCAAATCATATATCATCCGCGAATATGACGCACGCCCAATCCAGCTATTTCCATCGCGGGGGTCCCGAACCGCTGCTCGGCGCAACGATACCGGAGCACTTCGCCGAGATCGCGGAGCGATTTCCGGATCATGAAGCCGTGGTCTCGGTCCATCAGAATCGTCGATTGACCTATGCGCAACTGGCGCGTGCGATCGATCTCCTGGCGCGCGGCCTTTTGGGGATCGGTTTTAACAAAGGCGATCGCATTGCGGTCTGGTCCACCGACAATGTCGAGTGGCTTTTGTTGCAGATGGCGACGGCGCGCATCGGCGCCGTTCTGGTCAATATCAATCCGGCCTACCGCTCCCGGGAAGTTGCGTACGCGCTGCAACGTTCCGAGGTGCAGGGTCTGTTCGCGATTCCAAGCTTTCGCGCCAGCGACTACATCGCGATGCTCGTTGAACTCATCCCGGAACTCAGGGACGGGGCGCCGGGTCGATGGAAGAGCAAGGCGTTTCCCGCCCTGCGTCATGTGATTGTTTACAACCCGGCGGCGCCGGATCGAACGGAACGCCCGCAGCCCGGGTTTCTCGCCTGGCCGGACGTGCTGACGGCCGCCGATCCGGTCGCGGAGGACAGGCTTCGGGCGTTGACGGCCCTGTTGGACCGGGATGATCCCATTAATATCCAGTACATATCGGGCACGACCGGCTTTCCCAAAGCCGTCGTTCTCACGCATCACAATATTCTCAATAATGCCTACTTCGTTGCCCGGGCCCTGCATTTCAAGGATACGGACCGCCTGGTCGTCCCCTTGCCGTTTTATCATTGTTTCGGCATGGTGGTGGCCAACCTGATGTGCCTGTCGGTCGGGGCCTGCATCGTCATTCCTTGGGAGCATTTCGATGCGCGACGGCTGCTGCAAGCCGTGGAGCGGGAACGGTGCACCGCCATCCACGGCGTGCCCACCATGTTCATCGCCGAGCTGGAAGACCCTCGATTCCGGGAGTTCAATCTGTCGACGCTTCGAACGGGCATCATGGCCGGCGCGCCCTGCCCGCCGGCGCTCATGAAGCGGGTGATGGAAGACATGCGCTGCCGTGAGATCCTGATCGGATACGGCGAGACGGAGTCATCCCCGATCACCCATCTCACGACGCGGGACGATACGCCGGAACGTCGCACGGAGACCGTGGGGAAGAACCTGCCGCATCAGGAGGTCAAAGTCGTTGATCCGTCCACAGGACAAACGGTGCCGCTGGGTCAGGTCGGTGAAATTTGTTTTCGGGGCTACCATGTCATGGTGGGTTATTATGGGGATGAAGAAGCCACGCGGAAGGCCGTCGACCGGCAGGGCTGGCTTCATTCCGGCGACCTCGGGACCATGGATGCCGACGGGTATGTCCGGATTACCGGCCGGCTGAAGGAAATGATCATTCACGGCGGGGAGAAGATCTATCCGCGGGAGATCGAGGACTACCTTTTCACGCATCCTAAAGTGGCGGAAGTGGCCGTGTTCGGTATCCCGGATAAATATTACGGCGAAGAAGTGGCGGCCTGGATTCAGCTGCGTTCGGGCGAAATCGCCACCGAAGAGGAAATCAGGGCATTCTGCAAGGGCAAGATCGCCCACTATAAAATCCCGCATTACATCTGGTTTGTGGAGGAGTTCCCGATGACCGTCACCGGCAAATTTCAGAAATTCCGCATGCGGGAAATCGCCATGGAAAAACTCCGGCCCGGGACGGCGCCGTGAATTACGGACGGGGCTGGCCGGCGCAAGACGAGGGTCTGCTCCGGTCCGCTCCGGCCGGGTTGGGCTCTTTCCATGATTTTTTGGCAGGATTGGTTTGGGTCGGCTTGCTCAAAATTACCAAACGATCGTGACGCCGTGGTGCTTTATCCCTTGGGGTGTTTCGAGCGTAATATTATGGTGGCAACCGACTACGAAGGGCATGTGGGGGATGGTCACCGATACCGCAACCGGAACCTCCTTCGGAGTGCAATCCTTCCCCGCGGGGAAATCCTGACTCTTGGGTTTCAGTTTCACGAAAACGTCCGTATTGGAGTCCCGGAGATTCACCTCTCCCTCTACCCCGTCGCAAGTATTATGGAGGGCCATGACTTCGACGATTCTAATCGAAGTCCCCACGCTCCAGATCTTTGAATCGACGGGTTCCAGATCGGCGGGCAAGGTCTCGATTGTGAATTTAGGCTGCTGTTCTGCGTTGGCTCCCCGGCCGCAAGCCAATATCATGAGGGTCAAGAAAAAGGCGGAGAAGTTTCGGATCGGCTTTTGCGTCATTTTCGAAACCGTTTGACTTTGTATCTTAGTATCTTCGGTCTTCTCAATCTCAAGGATAGCAGTAATTGAGCCGCTGTCAAGGCGGGTAAGATCCATCTTCATCGGAGAATTGGCCGACCGCTTCCGGATTGAAGATCGTCAAAAGGGCTTCCGGGCCAGATAGGTGAGGGAGTCGTGCGGAGTGTCGCCGGCGACTTCGCGCCCGCTCAGGTCAAAAACGGTTGCGCGGGGCAGAAACCCCGCGGCGCCCAGTTGCGCTCGCTGGCCGTCGACCGAGATGTAATAGAGCATCGTCGCGTAGTCGTGGCATACGTCGTTGACGATCGCGTATTCGGGCGTTTGCCGTTCCCGGGGTTTAAGACGAACGCGGTTGACCGCGCGCGTCGCGGTTTGGACGCAAAAGCGGGCCGATCTCACGGCCAGTTTAAACGGATTCTTTGTAAACGAAAAATCCGGAAACCGGAACCAGGTTTTGTAGAGGGCGTTGTCCCTGTTGTACGTCGAAAAAATAAAAAAGCCGCCCGGCTCCAGGAGACGATGGGCCGTTTTCAAGACGGCCAGCCGCCCGGCATGATCGACCATGCTGATCCCGTTGCACGCGAAGACGACGAGGGCGAAAGTGTGATCGCGAAATCGGGTCAGGGACCGCGCGTCCGCATGCTCGAAGCGCACGCCCGGAAACCGCCGGCGGCAGAAGGCCACCATCTCTTCGACGTAATCGACGCCGATGTAGTCGGCGCTGATCGCGCGGAGCGCTTCGACGGTGCGCCCGGCGCCGACGCCCAGATCGAGGATGGGCCGGCCGCGCACGCAATCCCCGCAGGCGGCCAGCGCCGCTTCCTCGGGGGGAGAAAGGCCCTTCAGGGCCGAGTAGTCGGCGACCGAGGCCTGCATGGTTTTCTTATTGATGCCGTCGATGAGATTCTTTTTCATCCCGAACCGTTTTCCGGAAGAGTTCTGCAACTCTCATACCGGAGAACGATTGGAGCGACGGGACAAAAATCCTTTAATTTCAAAGGCGGGTCCGCACCGATGGAAAAACAAAAAGGAGCGCATTACCGAAAATAGGGTGTCACCACCCGAGTGCTTGAGCGGTGTAATATAGCCGGGCAGGCCGGAAAAATCTCTCACGGCGGGCGGACGGGACCTCCCTTGCGGTTTGGCTGTTACGAGGAAATCAAGCGGATGTTAATCGCATGTAAAATCAATCCTGTCTTCCAAATGATTCTTTGACAGATAACATGGCGTCGGATAGAATGCGCCCGGAGCTGGAGAGGTTGAATTTTTTACCCGTCGCCCATGCACAATCTTTTTTACACATTTTTCATCGCGCTGATCAACAACCTCGATAACATCGGAGTGAGAATTGCGTACAGTATCCGCGGAATTCGAATCACGACTCCCATCAATGTCTGGATATCCGTCATCACTTTTGTGATCTCATTCTCGGCCGTTTTGTCCGGAACCCTCCTGTCGGAATTTCTCAGTAAACGAACGTCTTCGGTCCTGGCGATGTTGCTCCTCACCGCGATCGGCGCATGGATGATCGCGGAGCCGCATGTCCGCAAAAAGGACCACGGCGCGGTGGAACCCGGTCCCGAAAACAAAAAAGGGATTGTCCATGTTTTGCTGAATCCCGAACATGCGGACATGGATCAATCCCGACATATCGATTTTAAAGAGGCCACGATCCTCGGTCTTGCGCTCTCGATCAACAACGTCGGCGGGGGCCTCAGCGCCGGGATGATCGGCTTGGACTCGTTTTGGGTGGGATTGTTGTCGGCCGCGCTGAGTTTTCTCGCCCTCTGGGCCGGAAACGCAATCGCCGACGTCTTCGTCCGATGGAAGTTGACGAACAAAGCCGCCGTCGTCGCGGGCATCCTGTTGATCGCCATCGGGATGGCGCAGGTCATGAAATGATTGGCCGTCGGTTGGTTGTGGACGGTCGTTCCGCTGAAAAATTTTCTGGACAATCCTTTGACAGACTCGGGTCCGGTTGGATAGAATGGGGCCATCCACGCTTCGGTGCCATCGGCTTCTCATGAGAAACGGGTGAAACAATGATCGCGCGATCGCTCCTCCTGACCTTGTTCATCGTCCTTTGGGTCTCGTCCGCCGCCCGCGGCGACGAACACGAAACCGGTGAAACGATGGGCATGACGCCCTTGATCCTGGCCGCGGGGGAGGGGGAGACCGATACCGTGAAGACCCTGCTGGACAAGGGTGCGGCCATCGAGGCGAAGGACGAGCGCGGCACGACCGCTTTGATGTGGGCGGCCGAGAACGGCCACGCCGACACCGTTCGGCTCTTGCTGGACCGGAAAGCCGGCGTGGATGCGCGGGATGCGTTGGGCGCGACCGCCTTGATGTACGCGGGCCTCAACGGCCACGCCGACGTCATGAAAATTCTCCTGGACGGGGGCGCGGACGTCCGGGCCAAAAACAAGCAGGGCGCGACGGCGTTGATGTACACCGTCGAGTATAATTACGCCGACCCCGTGAAACTTCTGCTGGCCCGGGGGGCCGACCCCAACGGCAAGTCCGACAACGGCATGACGGCCCTGATGCTGGCCGCGTTCAAGGGGCGGGCGGTCGCCGTGAAGGATCTGCTGCTCGCCGGCGCCGATATCAACGCCAAAAACAACAAGGGTGAAACGGCCCTGATCCTGGCGGCCGATCAGGGTCAGGCGGACACCGTGTTCGTCTTGCTGGGCCGGGGAGCGGACGTCCTCGCCAAGGACAACAACGGCCTGACGGCCTTGATGCGCGCGACGCGGAACGGCCATACGGAGATCGCCCGCCAGTTGAAGAAAGCTTCCGCGGAAGAATGAGAAACCGCGAAGGAGGCCGTTTTGGCCTTGATCGATGGAGAGCATTCGGACAAAACGGCGAAGATCAACTTGACCGTTTCTTTCAACGAAAGGAGAACAAGATGGCTCGAATCTGGTTGTCGTTGGTGATCGTCCTCATCGCCGTGCCCTGCTCCGCCGCGGGTTTTCATTTGACCAGCCCGGTTCTGAAAGATAAAGCGACCGTCGCTAACGAACAGGTCTTCAACGGTTTCGGTTGCGCGGGCGGCAATGTTTCCCCGGAACTCGATTGGCAGAACGCGCCCAAGGACACGAAAAGCTTCGCGGTGACCGTTTACGATCCGGATGCCCCGACCGGCAGCGGATGGTGGCACTGGGTCATCTTCAACATTCCTCCTTCGGTCAACAAGCTCCCCGCCAACGCCGGGAAGCCGGACAGCGGATTGGCGCCCCAGGGCAGCGTCCAAAGCATGACCGATTTCGGACAGCCGGGTTACGGAGGCCCCTGTCCGCCGGCGGGCGATAAGCCGCATCGCTATATCTTCACGGTGTATGCGTTGAAAGTGGATCAATTGCCTCTCAAGCAAGAAGCGAGCGGGGCCATGGTGGGTTACTATTTGAATCAGAACGCCTTGGCCAAAGCCAAGTTCATCGCCCGTTACGGCCGTTGACGGGGCGATAGGACCTTCTGAAAAAAAGCTTTTCCAAACCGTCAACGGACCCGGACCGTCGGGTCCGGCAGAGGAGTGGTTTATTCATCGGTCGGACTCTAAAGGCTTCTGGGTTCTCTGGGGGCCCGTACTTCTCTACGCCGGGCTGATTTTCTACGTTTCCTCCCAGCCCTTGGATTTCATCGGCGAGGGCCCGTTTCCCCAATGGGACAAAGTCGCCCACGGGACCGAATACGGCCTGTTCTGTTTTTTGTTGTTGCGGGCCCTGCGAGGAACTTGGCCCCGGGCCGTGACGCCGGCCGTCGCGGTCTGGGCGGTGGTGATCGCGGTGGCTTATGGAGCCTCGGACGAGGTTCACCAGGCCTTCGTCCCGCATCGGGACCCGGACGTTTTTGACGTGATGGCCGACGGCGGGGGCGCTTCCCTGGTCTCGGCGGCCTGGTTCTTTTGGAAAACGAGGAAGTCAAACTACACGTAAGCGGTGTTTCCCTCCCCGGCGCAAGCCTCGGGTCGCATCCCCAAGGCGAGCGTCGTCCCAGGCCATGAGGCCAAGGTTCTTCAAAACCCCCTAAAGTGTTATTGACACTCGCGTGCTCGGGGTGTAATTTTTGACTAGAACGTCGAACACGGACGATCCGCTTGACGGGACCGTCGGGGTTTCGTTGAAATGGAGCAGGCCATGAGCCTCTATGACCGGGTGCGCTACCGCCTTTCGCTGAAATGGATATGCTTCTATTTCTGGGCCTATCGGAAATTGTTCAGCCCGGGCGCGGTCGTCGTTCCCACTGCAGCCAAGAAATTGGACAAGACCCGCGTGGATATCACTTATTCACCGTAAGGTCGAGCCGCCCGGCTCGCCGTGCGTTTCCGGCCGAAGGCCTGTGCGGCGATGACCGTCTTCCTTAAAACAATCCTGAACCGCTCCGCAACAATCGATCGCGATCCGTACGCTTCCAAACCCCGAGAGGGACTTTCCCGACCACGGAAGCATCGTCCTGCTTCTCTTTGACAGAATTGGGCGATGTTGGATAGAATGGTCCCCGGGGTTTGTCCCTAAGGGTTTCCCGCCCCCATGATCCGGGACTCCGACTCCGTCCGGGAGCGCCCGATTTTCAAAATGGATCACGTTCATTGATCGGGATGACGATAACGCGCGATGATCAAAAATAAGCGAAGCCGCGTCCGTTGGCAGATTCTGGGCCTGCTGTTTCTGATCAGTGTGGTGACCTACATCGACCGCGTGAACATCTCGGTGGCCGGAAAGGAGCTGATGCCGGCGTTCGGGTTGTCCGCCGTCCAGATGGGAACGATTTTTTCTTCGTTTGTATTGGGCTACGCCCTTTTCCAGGTTCCGGGCGGTTGGCTGGGCGACGGGTGGGGGCCCCGGCGGGTCCTCACCGGCGCCGTGTTGTGGTGGTCTCTTTTCACCGTTCTGACGGCCGAAACGGGCCGTCTATTCTATAGCGGTCTTCTCGGCGCCTTCGGTTCGCTGATTCTCATCCGGTTTCTGATCGGGGTGGGTGAAGGGGCGGCCCTTCCGAATTTCAACCGCACCGTCGCGAACTGGCTGGCGCCGTCCGAGCGGGGCCTGGGGATCGGCGTTTCAATCGGCGGCATCGGACTGGGCTCCGCGATGACTCCGCCGCTTGTCGCCTGGCTGATGGTTGGGTACGGATGGAGGACGGCTTTTTACGCGACCGGCGGCATCGGCGTGTTTGTTGCGATCGCCTGGTATTTCCTTTCACGGGATTTTCCCCGCGAGCATCCCCGGGTCGATGCGTCGGAGCTGGCCTGGATCGCCGGGGACCCGGAAGAACCGGGAGCCTCCAATTCGTCCGCGCCGTCGGTGGCCGCCTTGCTGAAAGTCCGCTCGGTCTGGTTTCTCACGTTAAGCTATACGATGCTGGGTTACATCGCCTATATATATCTTTCCTGGTTTTTTTTATATTTGGTGAACGTGCGTCATTTTACCGTTTTGCAGGGATCGATCTGGGCCAGCGGGCCGTTTATCGCCATGGCCGTCTTTTGTCCGCTGGGCGGGTGGCTGAGCGACGCGTTGACAAAAAAATACGGCCGTCGCAAAGGGCGGGCCGGTGTCGGGGCCTCCGGGATGGTTTTGACCGGATTGCTGATTTTCTGCGGTGCGATGGCGGGGGATCCTTACACCGCGATCGTTCTGCTTTCGCTCGGCGCCGGAATTCTATATTCGACCGTGGGCGCGTATTGGGCCAGCACGATCGACCTTTCCCACAAACATTCCGGCGTCTTGTCCGGCTTGATGAACATGGGGGCCAACTTGGGAGGAACCGTTTCCCCGACGCTGACCCCCTGGATCGGCGAGCGGTGGGGATGGCCGGCGGCCCTGACGGTGGCCGCGGTCGCGGCGTTCTTGGGAAGCCTGCTCTGGCTGGGTGTAAAATATGACGAGCGCGTTTGATCGGGATCGGAAGTTTAAAAGCCGACGGCGCGGGAAGGGCGCCGGCCGATGAGCCGAATGCCTTTTTCATTCGACCCGAGGACGCCGCATCCGTCTTCCCGCGAAAGCCCTCTGGGCCGCTTTGGCCCCGAAACCCCGGTGCATTGACATCGGGACCGCCGACCTGTTAGTTTTAAAAATAGAATAGCTGCGAAAGGTCCGGAACGCCTGAACCGCCGGGATGACGGAGCATGAATACGAAGCATTGGAAATTTTCAGTCTGGTACATCGTGGCGGCCCTGTGGCTTCTGGTCCTGTTTCAGCTCTTTGTGACACCCATCTTCAGTCCGACTGAACTTCCCTACAGTGAGTTCAAGGCCGCGGTGGCCGCCGGCAAAGTGGCCGAGGTTTCGATCGCCTCGTCGGTCATTCACGGCCAAATGAAAGCCGAGGCCGGGGGCGACGCGAGGGGGAGCGTCTTTGACACCGTGCGCGTCGAGGACCCCGATCTGATCCGGGATCTGCTGGCCGGTCATGTCAAGGTGGTGGGTGTGATCGAAAGCACCTTGGTAAGGCAGCTGCTGTCCTGGGTGGTTCCGATTGCGTTGTTCTTCGGGGTCTGGCTTTATTTCATCCGACGCCTGGGGCAGGGTCAGGGCGGGTTTATGACGGTCGGCCAGAGCAAGGCCAAGATCTATATGGAGAAGGAGGTCAAGGTCACCTTCAACGACGTGGCGGGGGTGGACGAGGCCAAGATCGAACTGCAAGAAGTGATCGAGTTTCTGAAGACTCCGGAAAAGTTCGGCCGGCTGGGCGGAAAAATCCCGAAGGGAATCCTGTTGGTGGGTCCTCCGGGAACCGGAAAGACGCTGCTCGCGCGCGCCGTCGCCGGCGAGTCCGGGGTCACTTTTTTCTCGATCAGCGGCTCGGAGTTCGTCGAGATGTTTGTGGGAGTGGGGGCCGCGCGTGTGCGCGATCTGTTCACGCAGGCCAAGGAGAAGGCGCCGTGCATCATCTTCATCGACGAGCTCGACGCGTTGGGGAAGGCCCGCGGAATCGGCCCCATGGCGCACGAGGAGCGGGAGCAGACCTTGAATCAGCTTCTGTCCGAGATGGACGGGTTTGATCCGCGTGTGGGGGTCATCCTGATGGCCGCGACGAACCGGCCGGAAATTTTGGATCCGGCGCTGCTGCGCGCGGGCCGTTTCGACCGCCATGTCCTGGTGGATCGCCCGGACAAGAACGGCCGGCTGGCGATCTTGAAAATCCACGCGCGGAGCGTGCCCCTGGAATCGGAAGCCGGCCTGGAAGTGATCGCGGCGATGACGCCGGGATTCGTGGGGGCCGACTTGGCGAACATTATCAACGAGGCCGCGTTATTGGCGGTGCGTCGCTCAAAAGACAAGGTCGGTCTTTCCGAACTTCAGGAGGCGGTGGAGCGGGTGATCGCGGGGCTGGAAAAAAAGAATCGGGTTCTCAATAAGGCGGAACGCGAGCGGGTCGCGCATCACGAGGTCGGGCATGCCCTGGTGGCGCTCTCGATTCCGGGCGTGGATACGGTTCAGAAGATCTCGATCATCCCGCGCGGGATCGCCGCGCTGGGCTACACCCTGCAGCTGCCCACGGAGGAACGCTTCCTGATGACAAAATCGGAGCTGGAGAACAAGATCGCGGTGCTGCTCGGCGGCCGGATCGCCGAAGAGATCGTTTATCATGAAGTCTCGACCGGGGCTCAGGATGATCTGCTCAAGGCCACCCAGATCGCCAAGAGCATGGTGAAGACCTACGGCATGAGCGACAAGCTGGGTCAGGTGACCCTCGACATGGAGCGTCAGCCGCTTTTTCTCCCGACGGCGCAGTCTCCGATGCCGGGGGATTACAGCGAGGAGACCTCGCGGGAGATCGATTGCGAGATTCGCCGGATCATCGATGAGCAGGTCGCCCGGTCGCGGAAGATTCTGGCGGAAAAGAAGGATATCCTTCGCCGCGCGGCCTCGGTGCTGCTGGAAAAGGAAACGATCACCGGCGAGGACCTGAAGACGATCCTGGCTCAATACAAGGCCGCGCCGGCGCGTTGAAGCGTCGGGACGGCGGTGCCGCGAACAAAGCCCGGAGGACCGATGAGGACGACCCGCTATCTATTGATCGGGGGAGGTCTCGCCTCCCGTGAGGCGGCCCGGCAACTTAGGGAGAGCGACCCCGACGGGAGCATCACCCTAATCGGCGAAGAGCCCCACCGGCCGTACGACCGGCCGCCCCTCTCGAAGGAATTTCTCCGGGGAGAAAAATCCCGGGATGAGCTGTTCTATGATCCCGAACCGTATTATCGGGACCATCGGATCGAACTCCTGCCGGGCCTGTCCGTCCGTCGACTGGAGCTCTCAGCCAAAACCGCCGCGCTCTCGAACGCCGAAACGGTCGTTTTCGAAAAGGCCCTGATCGCCACCGGGGGACGTCCGGTCCGTCTCACGATCCCCGGGAACGACCTCCCCGGGGTCCATTATCTGCGCACCCTCGAGGATTCGGCCGCGATCGGCGCCGAGGCCGTGGCGGGCCGACGGGCCGTGATCATCGGGGCCGGCTTTATCGGGATGGAGATCGCAGCCTCCCTGACTCAACGGGGCGTCGGGGTGACCGTGATCGAGACGCAAGCCCATATCTGGTCCCGTTTTGCCGACGCCACGCTGGCCGGCTTCTTCCAGAGCGATTGCGCGCAAAAGGGCGTCGCGTTCCACACCCGGGAGACGGTGACCGAGATCCGGGGCCGGGGTCGCGCTTCGGCCGTCGCGACAAAGTCCGGAAAGGAGTTTCCGTGCGACTTCGTCTGCATCGGCATCGGGATTGTTCCCAATGTGGAACTGGCCCGGGAGGCCGGTCTCCGGGTCGACAACGGGATCGTGGTGAATGAATATCTTCAATCGTCCCATCCCGACGTTTACGCCGCCGGGGACGTCGCGAATTATCCCGATCCCGTTTTCGGCAAACGTCGGCGTGTGGAACACTGGGGTCACGCGGAATACGGCGGTCAGTTGGCCGGGAAGAACATGGCTGGTGCGGGCCGGCCGTATGATCTCCTCACCTATGTCTGGTCCGACCTCTTCGACCTTCGCCTGCAGTTCGCCGGCGACGAAGCCGAGCATGACCGGGTTCTTCTTCGCGGACGGCTTGAAGATCGATCGTTCACCGTCCTTTACCTCAAGCAAAACGTGTTGACGGCCTATTTTGCGGTCAACGGCAAGGCCAAAGAGTTTCCCGTCTTCCAACGTCTCATTCGGCAAAAAACGGATCTCGCCGGGAAGGAACCGCAACTGCGGGATCCGGCGTTCGCGGTCAAATCCTTGCTCTAGAAACCTACACCCCCGCGGGGAGGCCCGGCCCGACTCGGGCCCGATGGAGGTCGGCGCTTTGATTGAACGGACGAGTTGTTGTATACTGCGAACATGAACGCGCCGTTTTCGCTTTATCTTCATTTTCCATACTGCTGGAGCAAGTGCCACTATTGCGCCTTCAACTCGGTGCGGTACGACAAGCCCCAGAGCCTTCGCTTTCTCTCGGCCCTGAAAAAGGAGATCGCGCGGTACGGCGGTCGGACCGGGGTCCGGGATCGCCGCCTGATCACCCTATACATGGGGGGCGGGACGCCGTCCATCTTTAACGCCGATCAAATTTTGGAGGTGCTGGACTGTAGCCGCCGTCATTTTAATTTTGCGGACGACATCGAGGTCACGATGGAGGCCAATCCCGGCACGGTCGATCTCGAAAAATTAACGGCGCTGAAAAGCGGAGGAGTCCATCGCTTGAGTCTCGGTGTGCAGTCCTTCCGGGACGGCGAGCTGACGAGGCTCGGCCGCGCGCACGGCCCGCGGGTCGCCCGGGAAGCCTACGGGACGGCCCGGGAGGCCGGGTTTGATAATGTGAACCTCGATTTCATGTACGCACTTCCGGACCAGCGGCTGGAAGATTGGGACCGGACGCTGGACGAGGCGATCGGCATCGGGCCGGAGCATCTGTCGGCCTATGCCCTGACGATCGAGGAGGGGACGCGGTTCGGGGCGGATTATGACCGGGGTCTTCTGGTGTTGCCCGACGAGGAACGGCAGGTGCGGTTTGACGAGTGGACTCACGCCAAGCTTGCCGATGCGGGATACGTCCGGTATGAGGTCTCGAACTACGCCCGGTCCGGTCACGCCTGTCGCCACAATCTGGGGTACTGGAGCCAGCGGGAGTATCTCGGGCTCGGCCCCGGGGCCCACTCTTATTTCGACGGCCGGCGGTTCTCGAAAACGGAGGATATCGACGCCTACATTCATGACGTCGACGCCGGCGGGGAGGCGATCGAGGAATCCGAGGCGATCGATCCGACGCAAGCCGGCCGGGAGGCGCTGATTTTCGGACTGCGGAAAGCGGAGGGGGTCCGTCTCGACGAGATCCGGAATCAATATCCCGTGACCGATCCCGTACGACTTCAACAAACGTTCGATCAATGGAGCCGTGACGACCTGGTCGTTCTGGATCCCCCGCGCATCCGGCTTTCGTCCAAGGGACTGGGTCTTTGGGACCGGATCGCGGAAGAGATCACCGCCGTTCTTTAAGTCCGATTTCGAAAATCGTGATCGGCCGTTCTTGATTTCCGGAAGACGTGTCGGTGCACTACGCACCATTTAAACCCTCGTGAGATCGCCGGGATGGAACGTCGGACTTTTCTCGTTCGCGTGACGGGATTCATCATGGGTATGATCGGCCTGGTCCTCGCGATCCCCCTGGTCGGCTATGTGATTTCGCCGGCCTTTCGTCGAAGCGTTCAGGATTGGGCCGAGGCCGGCCGTCTGGACGACTTGACGGTCGGAGTCCCGCGGGAACTCTCGTATGTCGTGACGCTCCGCGACGGGTGGTTGGATGCCACGGCCACGAAATCGGTATGGGCGGTCCGACAGCCGGACGGGGCCGTCACGGTCTTTTCCCCCCTTTGCACCCATCTTGGATGCGGCTACCACTGGGACTCCGGCGATCGGGAATTCAAGTGTCCCTGCCACGGCAGCGTCTTTGACATCACCGGCAAGGTCGTCGGCGGCCCGGCCCCCCGGCCCCTGGACCGCCTGCCCGTCAAAGTGGAAGACGGACGCCTGTTCGTCATCAATAAGGAGTTCAAGGCCGGAACGCCTCAGCAGGTTGAGTTGTGACGATGTTTCGAACCATCCACGATTGGCTGGACCGGCGCTTGAGGCTCCGGCCCATCGAGGAAATGCTCCTGAGCGAGCCGATTCCCGGCGGCACAAGCTGGGTGTACGTCTTCGGAAGCGCCACCCTTTTTCTTTTCTTCCTTCAACTCCTGACCGGGATGTTCCTGGCGATATATTACGCGCCGACGCCCGATCACGCCTACGACAGCATCCGGTTCATCATGACGTCGGTTTCGTTCGGCCCCTTTGTGAGAGGGCTGCACCATTGGGGGGCCAGCGCCATGGTGGTGGCCATCGGGCTTCACATGCTGCAGGTCTATCTGTACGGGGCTTACAAGCCCCCCCGGGAAGCGATGTGGATGGTCGGGGTCGTGTTGTTCCTGCTCGTGCTGGCCTTTGCCTTCAGCGGTTACCTCCTGCCGTGGGATCAGAAGGCGTACTGGGCGACGCAGATCGGGATCAACATGGTCGGCACCGTTCCGTGGATCGGCGATGCCCTCGTCCGGATCGTCCGTGGAGGGGACCATCTGGGAGCCCTGACCCTGACCCGTTTTTTCGCTCTTCACATTCTCTTCCTGCCCCTCATGACGCTCGCCTTGATCGCGCTCCATCTGTTTATTCTGAGGCGGGTCGGTCCGGCCGGTTTGTTTGAAGAAAAAAGGGCCGTCGGTAAAAATAAGTCCGTTCGGACGGAGCGGAGGCGCCGGCCCGCGAGCGAGCCGTTCTACCCGAGGCAGGTCTTCATGGATGCCGTCGTGATGGGCGTCGTCTTCCTGATCGTCTCGGCCATGGCGATCGGCGTTTCTTTTCCCCTGGCCGACAAGGCCAACCCGTCGGACACCAGCTTCAAGCCGATCCCGGAATGGTACTTTCTGTTCTACTACCAGGGGCTCAAGTACGTTCACGGTCCGCTGGAACCCTTGGCCACATGGATTCTGCCCGGGGTGATCTATGCGGTCCTGATGTTCCTGCCGTTCCTCGATCGAAATCCGGCGCGCAACCCCGTCCGCCGGCCGACGGCGATCCTCATCGGTGTTTTGTTCCTGGCCGGGGTGTTCGGCCTGATGACCGTTTCGCTGGAGGAGATCTATGCCGTTCCGACGACGGATCCGTCGGTGACGAGGGGCCGGGAGTTATACGCCAAGCTTCCCTGTGTCGGCTGTCATCGGATTCATGGGTCGGGAGGCGCCGTGGGACCGGATCTTTCCTTTGAAGGGAAGGCCCGGGATCGGGATTGGCTGGTCCGTCATTTCAAAGATCCACGGGCGGTGTCGCCGGGATCGATCATGCCGGCCTTTCCCCTGACCCCGTCCGAACTGGACGATCTGACGAATTACATATTGAGCCTCAAATGAGACGTAAATTATCCGATGGAATACAAAGACTACTATAAAATCTTGGGCGTGGCCAAGAACGCCTCGGAGTCGGAGATCAAAAAGGCCTACCGGAAGTTGGCCCGGGAGTTCCACCCGGACCTAAACCCGGGGAACAAATCGGCCGAGGAACGCTTCAAGGAGATCAACGAGGCCAACGAGGTTTTGAGCGATCCCGAGAAGCGCCGGAAGTATGACGAACTCGGCTCGCATTGGGAGCAGATTCAAAGAGACCGCGATTACGCGCGACGGTACGCGCGCCCCGGATTCGAGGGGCCGCCGGAGGATTTCGACCTCGGCGATTTCTTCACGACGTTTTTCGGAGACCGGATGTCCGGTTTCGGCCCCGGGCCGTTCGCCGCAGGCCCCCATCCGGGCGCGGATCTGCAGTCGGAAATCGGTCTGTCCCTGGAAGAACTTCATCGGGGCTCCCGTAAATCGTTGAATCTCTCCGTGACTGAAACCTGCCCGACGTGCCATGGCCAGGGCATGATCATGACCTCTGCGTACAGCCAGGGGAAGAGACAGGTCGTGACCTCGGCGCAGCCGTGCGGAACCTGCCTAGGCCAAGGGCAGATCCGAACACAACGGGAGGTCCAAGTCAAGATTCCCAAGGGGGTGAAAGAAGGGTCGAAAATCCGGCTCGTCGGCCTGGGGGATAAAGGGAGCCAGGGCGGCCCGGCGGGCGATCTCTACCTGGTGGTCAAGGTTCTGCCCCATCGGCTTTTCCATCTCGATGGATACGATCTGGAAGCGGAACTGCCCGTTTGGGCGGACGAGGCCGCCTTGGGGGCCCAGATCAAGGTTCCAACGCTGGATCAAAAAGTGCTTTTGAAGGTCCCGCCCGGCAGCCAGTCGGGGCAGCGTCTTCGTTTGAGGGGAAAGGGGCTGGAGAAGCCGCGAGGGGAAGGAGCGGGCGATTTGCATTACAAGATACGGATCATGATTCCGGACCGGATCAACGCGAAGGAACGGGAGCTCTTCAACGAACTGCGCCGCTTGAGGATCGAGCGCGGAGACGAAAATAAAATCCGGGACCGGCTGGGGTGAACGATGCCTAAGAGACGCGGGAAAGGACAGCGAGCGGTTCAACGGTACGTGACGATCTCGACCGTCTGCGAAGTTTATCGGTTGCGGCCGCGGACGCTTTGGACCTATGAACGGAGGGGACTGATCCGTCATGAAGAGGGGGTGCTGGAGGACGGTCGCAGAACCGTCCTATATGGCGATCGCGATCTCCGGCGGATCCGGATGATCTGTTCATTAACGCGGGATCTTGGAGTGAACCTGGCCGGAATCGAGGTGATCCTGCGTCTTTTGGATCGTTTCGAAAAGGGGTTTTCCGCGGGGCCGGATGACTATTGATGACGGAAAAAATCCGGTCCGACTTTTTGCAGCAGGCCCTCAAACGCTTTGACCACATCCGGATCAAACTGCGGCCCGGCATATTTTTGGAGTTCGCCGGACAGCTTGGCGATCGGCTGCGCTTTTCGGTAGGGGCGGTCGGACGTCATGGCATCGATCGTATCCGCGACCATCAGGATGCGCGCCCCCAAGGGGATCCGTTCGCGCGGGAGACCGTTCGGGTATCCTTTCCCGTTGCATTGTTCGTGATGGTGGAGAACAATCATGAGGATGTTCTCGGAGAGCCCCACCGCGTTTAGAATTTTAACCGCGTTGGCGGGATGCGCCTTCATCACTTCAAATTCGTCTTTCGTCAGACGGTCCTTTTTCAGAAGAATATCCTCGCTGCTTCCGATTTTCCCGATGTCATGAAGGATTCCGGCGATCTCGATCTCGTCGATCTCGTTCGCCGTTAATCCCATCTCCTGAGCCAGCGCCGCGGCATACCTCGAAACATTTTCGGAATGACCCGAGGTGTAACTGTCCTTCAACTCGATGGTGGCCACGAGTGACCGGATCGTCTTGACATAGCTTTGGTGAAGCTCCTGATAGAGCTGGGCGTTCTCGATCGCGGCCGAAGCCTGGCCGGCCAGGAGCGTGACCAGCTCCAGATCGCTTTCGGTAAACGGTCCGGAGCCGGGGTTGTTTTTTGAGATGTTCAGCACCCCGATCAGCCGTTCGTGCGTCGCAGGCGGACGGGTCAGGGATGAAATCCGTGTGTACCCTCTTCCGATGAGGGGGACCGAAACCGAGAAGAGAATCCCGGTGTCTTCGAGAACGTTCGCCAACCCCGGATTTTGTTGAACGCCTCCCTGGATGACCAGCGGTTTTCTTGTCTCGGCGACCACGCCTGCCACTCCCTGACCGAGCTTCTTGGTCATCTTGGAAGGAACGACCACGGCAAACCCGGAGTGGGATTTCACCTGCAGTTCCTGGCGGGATTCGTCAAACAACATCAGCGAAGCGCGGTCGGCCTTCGTTTCAATGCGGGCACTCTCGGAGACTTCTCTGAAAAGATGATCCAAGTCGGTGGTCACCAGCCGCCGGTTGATTTCAAACAGGGGCATGAGGGATCGGAGGCGAATGTTCTCGTTGATGAGCCGATTTTTTTCCGTGGCGTGGCGGACGGCGGCGAGCAGTTCCTCCATCGTGAACGGTTTAATGACAAAGCCGAGCGTGCCGAGTTTGAGCGACTCGATTGCCATGTTCACGGTGCCGTGACCGGTGATCACGACAATGGCGATTCCCTGGTCGTGCTTTTTGGCGGCGTCGATCAACTCGAGGCCGCTCATTCCGCGCATCCGGATGTCCGTCAACAGCAGGTCAAACGGTTCCTCATGAAAGATCTGAAGCGCCTGCAATCCGTTGGAAGCGGTTTTGACGCGGTATCCTTCTTTCGTCAGGACACGGGTGCAGAGTTCTACGATTGTCGGCTCGTCGTCTACGACCAGGACTTTTTCTTGCGGCATCGTGGTGTCATGTTTAATTGTGGAGAACGGCCTCTTCCTTCACGGGAAGCTTGATGACAAACGTCGTCCCTGTACCCAGTTCGCTGAAGACCTCGATCCGGCCGCCGTGGCGTTCGATGATTCCGTAACTCACGGCCAGGCCCAAACCGGTTCCCATGCCTTCTTTCGTCGTAAAGAAAGGATCAAAAATCTTGGGGATGTGCTCTTTGTCAATACCCTCACCCGTATCCTGGAATCGCATCTCGATCGTCTTCCGTGAAAACACGGGGTCGTTTTCAGCGAACGTCCTTTGAGGCGATAGACCATCGAGGCCGTGAGCCAAGGTCGTTACAGTCAATGTTCCGCCTTTCGGCATGGCGTCAAACGCGTTTTTCAAAAGGTTGATGAAAACCTGTTTCATTTGATCTCCGTCGACAATGAGCGGCGGCAGATCCGATCCGTATTCCTCATTCAATACGATATTGGAAATCTCGGCTTGATGGCGAAGCAGGTTCAACGTCTTCTGAATCAGTAGATTGATGTCGATCAGTTCTTTTTTGATCCCCCGTTTCCGGGCAAAATCCAGCAAGTTTCTCACAATGTCCCGCGACCGCATCGCTTCGCTTTCAATGATTTTCAAATCCTTCTTGTGAGGATTATGTTCGTCCATGTCGTCGAGCATGAGAGCCGTAAACCCCAAAATGCTCGTGAGGGGATTGTTAATTTCGTGCGCCACGTTGGTGGCCAATTCCCCGATGGAAGCCAACTTGGCCGATTGGATCAATTGCTGTGTTTGGCTTCCTTTGAGTTCCTCCATTTGCTGCTGGAGGGTCTTGTACAGACGAGCATTCTCGATCGACACGCCGGCCTGCCGCGCGATGATCTCCAGCAATTTTAGGTCTGCCGGAAAGAAACTGTTTCCCGATCGCTTGTGGCCCAAAAGGATCAGTCCGCATAATTGGTCCTTGGTAAAAATGGGCACGGCAATGGCGATGTGAAGATCTTTCATGGCCGAGAACAGGTTCGCCCTTGTCCCTTCGTCGATTGACACGATCATGTGGGTTGTTTCGATCAACTCTTCCTGAAGAAGGACTTCCCTTTTCGTGGGCATCTTCAGATAATGCACCGGAGAGTCGGAGGCATAGTACTGGATCAGAGGATGATTCTTAAGAAACGGGATCGCCTCCACGGCACCTTCTCCATTGGTGGCCACCGACAATTCTTCCGAATCGGTCATGACCGCTAGAATGGCATGATCCGTTCGGAATGCCTCACAGAGTTGTTGGGTGATGCTTTTAAGAAGACTGTCCAAATCTTTAACCATGCTAAAGGTTTCGCTCAACTCGCCCAACAGGCGCTGAGGGTCCAGTTCTCCTCTGAAAAAGATCTTTTCGGTCGTTCTCTGAAATGATTTTTTCAAAGGTTCGAAACCCAAGGCGATCAGGAGAGAACCGATCACGAGGCTGGTCATATAGCCCGTTTTGTCTTGAAAAAACCTCTGAGCAAGAAGGATCAGCATCGTATAAAGCACCAGTGTGCTGACCAAGAGAAGGGAGTACACAATTGTGCGGCTCAGGATGAGGCGGATGTCCATCAAGCGGTGTTTAATGATCGCGTAGGAAATGAAGCCGATCATGAACAGTGAAAAATGGGGGCCCAGCCACATCAGGCTCGTGTCCCCGATCCAGGGAAGCCATAGGTTGAAGTAGCTGCCGAACATCGCCGCGATACCGGTTCCGGCTACCACATAACGGATCTGGGTTCTCTGTCGCCCTGAAGACTTACGATATCGGGTCAGGAGATGGAGAAAACCCCATCCCATGAGGAGAGAAAAGCCGATGGTGTAAAAAAGGTAGCTGGACCTGATAAAAACAACCTGCACCTCGTGGCCCGTTCGTGTAAAGGATTGAATCAGAAGGTTTGGCATGAACAGGCCTGCCGATACCAGAATCGGAAAGCCGATGCTTAATAACCTGGCCGGCAGGACTGAAGAGGCGATGGCCGTCGGGCTCGGGAAGATTCTTGCAAATTGAAAAAAGAATGTCGCGATAAAGGCACCCGCAACGTAGGTAAAGTAAAACCAAACGAGGGAGGAGGGATTATTTTCAAGCGTAAACATTCCATGGCCGAACGCCCATGCGGCTACCGAAAGCACCGCAGCCGCGTAAGAACGCGTGATGGGGTTCTTCCCGCCGCGACTGTAGACAATGAGGGAAAGGGTTAGATTGAGCGCGGCGGTTACGAATAGTATGATCGTTTTCGTTTCCAAGGGGTTCCATCCTGTTCAGGAAAAAACGAAAACAGCCTCTCAAGCTTCAACAATTTTAATCATATCACAAAGAAGCCTGTTTGAGTAGAACGAGGCGTCGTGATGTTGACATTGTGAAGATACATTGTACACTTATAAAAAGACGTTCACTTGGGTTCCATTGGATATGAAGTCCCTGATCAGCACATTCAGAGATTTGATTCTTCACCTTATGCCCCGATCGGTTGTGCAACTTCTGGTCGGATCGGTGGATTTCGTATTCGTTGTCCATCCCAGGTACCCTTCCGATGTCTGTCGAAAATATCCTTTTCTTCGCTTTGCTCCGATTTGGCTTATTGAGACCTTTTCACGTCACCTTTGGCCGGTACTGGGTCCGTCTATCTCGGGCATTAAAACCCGGGAGGGCCGGCCGATGAAGGGTCGTGTCGTTTTTTGTCCGTTGACGGCGGAGCAGATGTTCAATGACCTTGGGAAGGCCCGAAGACGTATTGTTCAATCAACCCGGCTGGGTGAAAAACTGGGGCCTAATGTGATTGGACTGGGTGCCCTATCTGCATCGGTCATGCGCGCAAAATGGGAAGCCCTAGACGGAATCAAAGCGCTAATCACAAGTGGCAGTATTTTCACGTCCGTCTTGCTCAGACAGGCGGCGGAATCATTGGCCAGGAGAGCAGGATTAGAATTGAAAGATTGTACTGTCGCCGTTGTAGGGGCGGCAGGTTTGGTCGGGTCACTGACGAGCAAATTGTTGGCCGAAAGAGTTGGGAGGCTTATTCTTGTGGATCGTCGACTTAAGATACTGAATGAGCTGGGGGAAGCGATCTCGAAACAGGTCAAAGCTCCGATCCTCTTGGCCAAAGAACTTTCTCCCATGCACAAGGCAGACCTCATTGTGGCTGCGACTAATGCCGTTTCGGCCGTTTTAAACCCGGCGGACCTTCCATCGGGGACTCTGATTATTGACGACAGTCGACCGACCAGCACCCCCTTGGATCTAATGGAACAGCGGCGAGATGTGGTCGTAGTGGAAGGCGGGGTTGGAAGGCTTCCCGGTATGCAATGCTCTTTCGATTTTGGGCTTCTTCACAAGGATGAGGTGTTCGGTTGTTTGGGTGAGACGATTCTGCTCTGTTGGGATGGGATGTATGAACATCGACATCTTGAAGGTAAAAAGGATCTTGAACTGGCCTTAGAGTTGGAAAAACTCGCTCTAGAAATAGGGTTTGATCTGGCGGAGTTCCAATGGCAAGGTCGTGCGATCCATTCTTCCCAATTCGATACCATTCGAGCTGCCCGCTCAAAAGATCCACATCCCGTTACATAGTTTGATTTTTAGTTTAAATCCTGTAGGGACGATTGCCTCGACTGGCCGCATTGTCTTCATGCGGTGTCTTTTATTGAAAGTCCTGCGAATCAAACGCCTGGTTTCAGGAGAAATATCTTGACAATAGATTGGCCAATGGTTACAATAAGATCAAACAGGTGCGACTTCAAAATGGTTTGAAAACAAACGGGTGTCGTTAAGAGGTTACCCGCTCTTCTTGTAATGAAAACAACGCACCGTAGTACTGACTTAGGTGCCCCTGAGGTGTCTAATGCTGGGTGGCGAAGGTTAAGGAGGTCCGATGTTCGAACGGTTTACAGATAAGGGGCGGAAAATAATCATCTTGGCGCGGGAAGAAGCGGAGCGCCATCAAAATGATTATCTGGGGACGGAACATCTGGCCCTGGCCATTTTACGAGAAACGGACGGAATCGCGCTGGCGATTTTGAAGAAGATGGGGCTTTCCCCCGAGCAAGTTCGTCTGGAAATTGAACGGAACCTGCCCAGTGGGGGCAGCACGATGACCTTCGGTGAAATTCCATTTACACCCCGTGTAAAGAAGGTCATCGAATTTGCGGTTGAAGAGGCCCGATTACTGGGCCATAACCATATCGGAAGCGAACATCTGCTTCTGGGACTTCTCCGCGAAGAAGAAGGGATCGGCGGGAAGATTCTTCGAAGTCTGGGAGCGAATTTGCTCACGGCACGTCAACTCACGGTTAATTTTCTTCGGAAATCCGTTCCCCGCGAACGTGAAAAGAAGAGCAATACTCCCGCCTTGGAAGAGTTCGGCAGGGACTTGACTCAATTGGCCAGTGAAGGAGCGTTGGATCCGGTGATCGGGCGGGCCGATGAGATTGAACGCGTTCTACAGATCTTGTGTCGGCGGACGAAAAACAATCCGGCCTTGATCGGGGAGTCCGGTGTGGGCAAAACCGCGATCGTCGAAGGTCTGGCCCAGCGAATTGTTTCGACGGAAGTGCCGGACAACCTTCTGAACCGGCGCGTCATTGCTTTGGATCTGGGTTCCTTGGTGGCGGGAACCAAGTATCGAGGACAGTTTGAGGAACGATTGAAAGTGGTCATGAAGGAAATCGTTCAGGCCGGGAACATTATTATTTTCATCGATGAACTCCACACGTTGGTCGGCGCCGGCGCGGCCGAAGGTTCCATCGACGCATCCAATATGCTCAAGCCCGCTCTGGCGCGGGGCGAGATTCAATGCATCGGCGCGACGACGCTGGACGAGTACCGTAAACATATCGAGAAGGACGGGGCCCTGAAGCGGCGGTTTCAGCCGATCTTCGTTCAACCTCCAAGCGCTGAGGAAACGATCAAGATCATCAAAGGACTTCGGGATCGGTATGAAGAACATCATGGCGTTGAAATCACGGAAGAAGCCATCGTGGAAGCCGTGCGCCTTGCGGACCGTTATATTACAGATCGGTTCATGCCGGACAAGGCGATCGATGTGATTGACGAAACCGGTTCAAGGGCCAAAATGAAGAGTTATTCGCTGCCCGAAGAGCTGAAAGCATTGGAGCAGGAATTGAAGCGGGTCACTCGCGATAAGGAGCTGGCCGTGACGCTTCAAAATTTTGAAGAGGCCGTTAAGCTTCGCGAAGAAGAGGAGCGGCATAAACGGTTGCTTGAAGAGGCCAAGCGGGAGTGGAAGAAAAGCCAGGAAAAAAATCGGCCTGTGATCTCGAAAGAGGATGTGGGATATGTTGTATCGAAAATGACCGGAATTCCCTTGTACAAATTAGAAGAAGCGGAATCTCAAAAGCTTCTCCATATGGAGGAAGAGCTTCACAAGCGCATTGTGGGACAAGAGGAAGCCATCGCGGCGGTCTGTCGCGCCATCCGGCGTTCTCGGGCCGGGTTGAAAGAGGCCAAGAGACCGATTGGATCATTCATATTCCTGGGTCCGACCGGTGTGGGTAAAACCGAGTTGGCCAAGGCGTTGGCAGAGTTCTTGTTTGATGATGAGAACGCTCTGATCCGTATCGATATGTCGGAATATATGGAGAAGTTTACTGGTTCTCGACTTGTGGGGGCCCCGCCGGGATATGTGGGATACGAAGAGGGGGGGCAATTGACTGAAACGGTTCGCCGGCGGCCTTATTCCGTCGTCTTGTTCGACGAGATTGAAAAGGCCCATCCGGAAATTTTCCATATGCTGCTTCAGGTTTTGGAAGACGGCTGTTTGACCGACAGCCTCGGCCGCAAGATCGACTTTAAAAATTCCGTGCTGATCATGACCTCCAATCTTGGAACCAAATTGATCCATAAAGGTGCCACGCTGGGCTTTCAGAAAGATGCCGATGAAGAAAAGCGTGTTCGCATGAAGGAGGACGTCCTTACCGAACTGAAAAAGGGCTTCAACCCGGAGTTTCTCAATCGAATCGATGAAGTGGTGGTCTTCCACCCCTTGGAAAAGCAACACCTTATTAAAATTGTGGATATCCTGATTGAAGAGGTCAATCAACGGCTTTCGGATCGCGGGATTCAACTGGACGTGACGGCCGAGGTCAAAGCATGGCTGACCAAAGAAGGATACGAGCCTGCTTACGGAGCGCGACCGATGCGCCGGGTTATCCAGAAAAGCATCGGCGATCCGTTGTCCGAGGAACTGCTTAAGGGGCGCTTTAAAGACGCTAAACGGATTAAAGTGATCCTCAAAGACAATATGCTTGCCTTTGTAGAAGACGAAGTTATGGCGGAGGTCTGATCGACTGAGTCAGCGCATCACTGAGGAGTTAGGCGTCCCATGGGGTGAAGATGCATCATGAGCATCATTCATGAGGCTCTGAAGAAAGCGAGTCGGGATGAGGCTCCGGAGCCCCGGATTGAAACACCGCGACGAGTTCTGTTTTCCACCGCCTCCAGATTCCCTCCACACGTCAACCTTATCGGGATCGGTATTCTGGTCTGTTTGATAGGTTCCGCCTATCTCGTGTATGTCGAACGCGAAGCCCTAAGACGTGTCTTTGTTAAAAAGGGGATTGCAAAAACCTCAAACGTGGAGCTACCCCTAGATATTCCCGCTTCATCGGTCGCATCCAAAACACAAGGGATCGGTTCTAAAACGTTGTCCCGTCAGCAATCCGTTGCCACCGGAGATTCGGCCGAGGCCCATGAGAAAAAGGGCGCAGATTATCTTGAAAAGGGAAAATTGAGGGATGCGGAACGGGAATTTTTATTGGCGGAGTCCTTAGATCCACGTTCGTCGGTGATTCAAAACAATCTCGGTTTCGTAATGAAGAGGGAAGGGCGCGATGGGGACGCCGAATCCCGTTACCGTACCGCCTTGCAAATGGATCCCGAGAACGTTCAAGCCATGAATAATCTTGGGCTGCTTTATCAAGAGCAGAATCGTTTGGAAGAAGCTAAACGTCTTTTTCAAGAGGCGGTTCAGGCCCAGCCCAATTTTCCGGATTCCCATCTGAATTATGCGATCCTGCTTGAGCGGGCTGGCTATATTGAAGAATCCAAACAACATTACCGATCGTTTCTGGTTTTGGCCTCCCCTCAACAGGAGCAAGCCGTTCAGCTGGTCAAAAAACATCTCAATCATTTGCCCTAGCTTCTTTATAGAAGGACTCCGTTTCACGGTCGGGGTTGCTTGCCAACCTGCTCTTGCAAGCGGACGCCCTCAAGATTCAGATCGATCGAGGGGTTCATAAGAAGGAGAGTGCGTGCTTTTCTTAGGAATTGAAACATCATGTGATGAAACCGCCGCTGCTGTTGTAGAAGATGGCCGTAAAGTATTGTCCAATGTTTTGCATTCGCAGGAACAGATCCATCGGAAATACGGAGGGGTGGTTCCGGAGTTGGCTTCTCGTCAGCATGTCGCCGTCATCTCCGACGTGGTTTGTACCGCTTTGGAAAAGGCCGGAGTCGAGTTGCGCGATCTTTCCGGAATCGCGGTTACCCAGGGGCCCGGGTTAATGGGGGCGTTGCTGGTGGGTGTCTCGTTCGGGAAGGCGTTAGCCTACCGCCATAACCTGAAACTGATCGGCGTGAATCACCTGGAAGGCCATATTGCAGCTGTCCGCTTGGAAAACCGGTCCATTGAACTGCCCGCCGTGGCCTTGGTGGTCTCAGGGGGACATACCAATATTTATTTTGTCCCGGCCGACGGTCCTTTGGAATTAGTGGGACAGACCATTGACGATGCCGCGGGCGAGGCTTTTGACAAGGGAGCCAAGATGTTGGGGTTGTCATATCCGGGAGGGCCGGAGATTGATCGGATATCCAAGACGGGTGATCCGACCCGAATCAATTTTCCAAGACCTTATCTCAAGAACGATTCATTGGACATGAGCTTCAGCGGGTTGAAAACGTCACTTCGTTATTATTTGGAACGATCAAGTTTTCCGCATGCATGCGGCCAGCAGAATGTCCCGGACTTTGCGGCGGCTTTTCAGGAGGCCATTGTGGATGTCCTGGTTGAAAAAACGATCAAAGCGGCGGATCGATACGGGGTGTCATCCGTGTGTGTGACGGGGGGTGTGGCCGCGAACACCGTTCTCCGTGGACGATTGGCGGGCGTTTGCAAGGAACGAGGACGATCGCTTTACATTCCCAATCCGACCTATTGTACGGATAATGGGGCGATGATCGCTGCGGCCGGGTATTTTCATTTCCATCGGCGGCGGGAGGCGCCGGGCTTAGCCTTAAGCCCGCGGACGGCTCCGCCCATGACCGGGTTGGGGTTTATTGGTGTTTAACGTGGATGCGGGGAGCAAAAGTAAAGGTGTGAGAATAAAGACCGAAGAAGTTGTAATTCAGCTCCCATGCGGTTGAGATGGTCATGTCCGTCGAGGATCGATTAATCTCGATATCCTGATCCGTAAGTTCGATGTCCAATTCATGCGCCTTTGCAATAATGGACCGACGGATCTCTTCATCGGAGGTCAATTGTCCTGTGTGGGCTTTTTCCGCCAGAAAATCGTTCATTTCGTAGGCGTTGATCCAATAGGGGGCCAACTCAAAGCCGAGGTAAACGCCGACTCCAAGAACGGTCAGAAAAAGGAGAAGACCGATCCGAAGTTTTCCTGGGGAATGACGGTATAAGAATTCCATAAAAACATATTACCACTTTTAGGGCGCTTTTGCGTACACGTCCATTTTCATCAAGGCCGTTAATTTCCTTGACAAAGCGTCCCGTGATCTCTATAATTTGTAAGTTTTATTACGGTGTTAGATGAAGATTCATCGATCGGATATACCCAACGAGGGGTTTGATCTTGACTGCCAAGCGGATCCCTCGACGCTGGCTCTGAACGATTCCGGCGTCGAGTTTGCGGATTCCATTCATATTCGGGCCCGGCTCGTTCTGATGGATCACGCGGTCCATGTTTCGGGGGAAGCCAAAGCCTGCGCGAAGCTTCAATGCGTACGGTGCCTGGAGGCGCTTTCCTATCCGGTCCGTTCCTCCTTCGAAATTACACTCGTGCCGAAGGAATCGAAGACCGACCGGCCATCGGGTGAATGGCATGAACTGCAGGAAAAAGAACTGGATGAGTACTTCTATTCGGACGACACCATCGATCTGACGGATTTGGTCAGAGAACAAGTCTTACTGTCCCTGCCGACATACCCGTTATGTCGGCCCCATTGTCGTGGACTCTGTCCTCAGTGCGGTCTGGACTTGAACCGCGGATCTTGTCGCTGTGCGGTGGAGGATCTTCATCGTCCGATGACCCCTTTACAGGAGAAACTGAAAAAGATCATCAAAAAATAATGTGAGGTTAATCCCATATGGCACATCCGAAACACAAAATTTCCAAATCCCGAAGAGACAAGCGACGGACCCACAAAAAGCTGCGGGCACCCAGCCTTGTTCCCTGCCCGCAATGTCGTGAACCCAAGCGACCCCATTTTGTTTGCCTGAATTGCGGAACCTACAAGGGACAGACGATCATTGCGATCAAAGAGTCCTAGTCGAAACGAGACAACGGAAAAGGTCCGAACTTCCGGGGTGCCGGAGCGGTGAAGGCGATGACAATGAAAATGGCCGTCGATGCGATGGGCGGAGATGACGCGCCCGGACCGATTGTTGAAGGGGCCGTCTTGGCCGCGCGGGAATACGGGGTCGGTGTTTTTCTGGTCGGTGATTCCACCGTCCTGGGGGAAGAGTTGGGCCGTCACGCCGTTGCGGGTCTCGATATCTCCATCGTGCACGCGGCTCAAAAAGTCGAAATGGATGAGGCCCCGTCCTTGGTGATCCGCCGAAAACGCGAGTCATCGATTTGGGTGGCGACCGAGCTGGTCCGGAAAGGCGAGGCCGTCGCCGTGATCAGCGCGGGAAACAGCGGCGCCACAATGGCGACGGCCCTTTTTATTCTCGGCCCTCTGAAGGGGGTGGAGCGACCCGCGATCGCCATTGTGTTACCTACCCTGCTGGGGCACTCCATTCTACTCGACGTCGGCGCGAATGTCGATTGCAAGCCCCTCAACTTGTTTCAGTTCGCGACCATGGGACATGAGTACGCCGAGTGGGTTTTGCAAAAGTCGCATCCTAAAATCGGTTTGCTCGGCATCGGTGAGGAAGATTCCAAGGGGAATGAGGTGACCAAAGAGGCGTTTAAAATCCTAAAAGCAAGCCCCATGAATTTCATCGGCAACGTCGAGGGCAGGGACGTTTATTCCGGTATGGCGGATGTCATCGTATGCGACGGTTTCATCGGCAACGTCGCCCTGAAAATCAGTGAGGGGCTTGCAGATGTTTTTGGAAAGCTCCTGAAGCGCGAAATCGCGGCCGTGTGGGGTGGCAAACTTGGTTATTTCTTTCTCCGCACCGCTTTTCAGCGGTTCAGGCGACGGATGGATTACGCCGAGTACGGTGGCGCCCCGCTGCTGGGTGTGAACGGAATCTCGGTCATCTGCCATGGACGGTCGTCCGCGAAGGCCATCAAGAACGCCCTGCGCGTGGCCAAGACCCAGGCCGAAGGTCGGGTGAATGAGCGGATTCAGAAAGATATCGAAGAGAGCATGACCATCTACAGCAAAGTTCACGAAGAGTACCTCCAATCCCAAAGACGAGACTGAATGCGAACCCGAATCATCGGCACCGGCTCCTACCTTCCCAAGCGGATTATGACGAACCGGGATCTGGAACGCCTCGTGGATACGACCGAAAACTGGATTCTGGAGAGGACGGGCATCCGGGAACGGCGGATCGCGGATGAAAGCGAAGCGGCGTCCGACTTGGCGATTCCTGCGGCCCGCCGGGCCCAGGAGATGGCCCGGCTCAATGAAAAGGATCTGGATCTGATCATGGTGGCGACCGCCACGCCCGACATGTTCTTTCCATCAACGGCCTGTCTTGTTCAAGACCGGCTTGGAGCGCATCAGGCGGCGGCCTTTGATCTTTCCGCGGCCTGCTCCGGATTTCTGTACGCCCTTTCCGTTGCCGATCAGTATATCCGAAACGGGGTTTATAAAAATGTGCTCATCATCGGAAGTGAGGTGATGTCCCGAATCATCGACTGGACCGACCGCAACACCTGCGTCCTGTTCGGAGACGGCGCCGGGGCAGCCGTTTTGCAGCGAACGAAAGGGGAGCACGGGGTTCTGTCAACCCATCTCCATTCCGACGGCCGGTTGTGGAACCTTATCCAGGTGCCGGGCGGGGGCTCGCGCCTCCCGCCGTCTCCATCGATGCTGGCCGACCGGAAACCGTACATCAAAATGAAGGGCAATGAAACCTTTAAAGTGGCGGTCCGGACCTTGGAAGAAGCGGTGTATGAAACCCTCAAAAGCGCGCATGTGCAACCCTCCGAACTTTCCCTGTTGATTCCCCACCAAGCCAACATCCGGATCATTAAGGCCGTGGCTCAACGGCTGGGTCTGCCGATGGAAAAGGTGGTGCTCAATGTGGACCGCTACGGCAATACGTCGGCCGCGTCGATTCCGATCGCCCTGGATGAAGCGGTTCGCCAGGCCCGGGTCAAGGACGGGGATCTGTTGCTCTTCGAGGCCTTCGGGGCCGGCTTAACATGGGCCTCGGCCCTTGTTCGGTGGTAGGTGATCCTAGCGACACGACGAAGATCCTCCTCGGCGGCGGCAACCCGGTGGACGAATTCCCACTAACCTGTTTATCCACTCCATTTTGAGCGAAGTGAGGATATTTTTTTGTTGACTTCGAGATACGATTTAAGCAATATCTGAATACTTCGACGATGACGGTCGCTTTTTTGTTTCCAGGCCAGGGTTCTCAATATGTCGGAATGGGCGAGAAATTGTTCGCGGCGTCCGATGTGGCCCGACAGGTTTACCGCACGGCTCAGGAGGTGCTGAAGTTTGATATCGCGACGGTTTGTCATGAGGGTCCCGCCGACCGCTTGAATTTGACCGAGCACACGCAGCCGGCGATTCTCACGACCAGCATCGCGGCGTGGAGGATGGCGCAGGAGAGGGGCCTCTCGGCGTCCACGCTGGCCGGACACAGCCTCGGCGAGTATACCGCGCTGGTGGCGGCCGGCGGCTTGGCGTTTTCCGATGCCGTAACCCTGGTCCAGAAGCGGGGGCGGTATATGCAGGAGGCTGTTCCGGAGGGGAGCGGGGCGATGGCCGCCATCCTGGGCTTGGATCGAGGGACGGTGGAAGAAATCTGCAAGGCGGCTTCAGGCCACGGCGTCGTTTCGGCGGCCAATATCAATTCCCGGGTTCAGATCGTCATCGGCGGAAACCGTCCCGCCGTCGAGGCGGCCATGGCGTTGGCCAAAGAGAGAGGTGCGAAACGGATCGTGCCGTTGGCCGTCAGCGTTCCTTCCCATTGTGCCTTGATGAAACCGGCGGCTGAACGGCTGGCCCGGGACCTCGACGGCGTGAAGTTTCTTCCGCTGCAGGTTCCGGTCGTGACGAATGTGGAGGCCGCGCCGATCGTGTCCGGTGACCTGGCGAAGAAGGCGTTGGTCCGGCAATTGGTGTCTCCCGTTCTCTGGGTCGACACCGTTGAACGCATGATTCAAGAAGGGGTTACTGCGTTTGTGGAGATCGGACCCGGCACGGTGTTATCCGGTCTGGTCAAACGGATCGACAGAAACGTGAAAACGTATCATATCGAAGACCCGGAAACCTTGGATGAGACCCTGGACGCCCTGACGGTTTAAACCCGGCGGACGTTGATTGGAGCGATGGAAAAAGATGGACTTGAAAGGACGCGTGGTCATCGTAACGGGAGGCGCCCGCGGCATCGGAAGGGCCATTTCGGAGAGTTTGGTTCAAGACGGCGCCCATCTGGTGATCTCGGATGTCGATCTTCGGGAAGCGAAGCAGACGGCCGACGCGCTGGCCTCCTCCGGGCGCCGGTGCCTGGCGGTGGAGGCCAACGTGACCGACGGCAAAGCCGTGGCCGAAATGGTGGATCGGGCGATCCAGGAGTTCGGTCGAATCGATGTTTTGATCAACAACGCCGGCATCACGCGCGACGCCCTTCTCCTTCGAATGAAAGAAGAGGACTGGGATTTGGTCTTGAATGTGAATCTGAAAGGGGCTTTTCATTGCACGAAGTCCGTTATTTCTACGATGAGCAAGCAGCGTAGCGGACGGATTGTCAACATTGCGTCCATCGTGGGCGTGATGGGAAATGCGGGACAGTCCAACTACGCCGCGTCCAAGGCGGCCTTGATCGGTTTCACAAAGTCCGTGGCCCGGGAGTACGCCAGCCGCGGAATCACCGTCAATGCCGTGGCACCCGGATTCATCGATACGGTGATGACCCAGTCCCTTTCGGCGAATGTTCGGGAGAATTTGATGAAACAGATACCGTTGGGCCGGCTTGGGACGCCCCAGGACATAGCCCACGCGGTTCGATTCTTGGTGTCAGAAGAAGCCGGATATATCACGGGACAGGTCCTGCATGTCAATGGCGGCATGTTGATGGTTTGACAGGATGACGGTCTCATTTCCGTTGTTATTTTTTTAATTGAAGAGGGGAGGTGCAGAAACCAATGGCAGCCGTGGATGAAAAGGTGAAAAAGATCATTGTGGAGCAACTCGGAGTGGATGAGGAGGACGTGACACCGGATGCCTCTTTTGTCGATGATCTGGGCGCGGATTCTCTTGATACTGTTGAATTGGTCATGGCTTTTGAGGAGGAGTTCGGCATTGAAATTCCGGACGAAGACGCCGAAAAGATCCTCACGGTGCAAAACGTCATGGATTATATCAAGGAACGGGTATAGTGAAGGCCCGCCGGAGGCCGGCCGTTCGTCGTTTTTTATATCCAGATCGTTGCGTGTGAGGAAGGGGGTGGGGTTCTGAATCGCCGCGTGGTCGTGACGGGTTTGGGGGTCGTATCCCCGCTGGGAATCGGGGTCGACCCGACCTGGAAAGCCTTATGCGGCGGGGTCAGCGGGGTGGGCCGCATCACGCGGTTCGATACGACCGATATGCCGGTGAAAATTGCGGCCGAGGTCAAGGGATTCGATCCGGCGAACTATATCGAAAAAAAAGAGATTAAAAAGATGGACACCTTCATCCATTACGCCCTCGCCGCCAGCCGGATGGTGATGGATGATTCCGGTTTAAAGGTGACCTCCGAAAATGCGGACCGGATCGGCGTTTATGTCGGCTCCGGGATCGGCGGCCTGAACGCCATTGAGGAATGGCATCGCGTCCTGATGGAAAAGGGACCGAAGCGCGTGACGCCGTTTTTCATTCCCATGACCATCATCAATCTGGCTTCCGGACAGATTGCCATCCGGTATAACCTCCAGGGTCCGAACTCCTGTGCGGTGACGGCCTGCGCGACCGGCAACAACTGCATCGGGGACGCCTTCCGGATCATCCAACGGGGGGAGGCGGATGCCATCATCGCCGGCGGGACCGAGGCCGCGATTACGCCTCTCGCTGTGGCGGGGTTTGCGGCTTCGCGCGCCCTCTCGATGCGCAACGACGATCCCGTGCGCGCCAGCCGGCCGTTTGACCGGGAACGGGACGGGTTCGTGCTGGGCGAGGGCGCCGGACTCCTGCTGCTCGAAGAACGGGAGGCGGCCCGGAGGCGCGGAGCCCGCATCTATGCGGAGGTGGTCGGTTACGCGATGACGGCCGATGCCTATCACATTACCGCGCCCCCGGACAGCGGCAGCGGCGCCATCCGGTGCATGTCGCTGGCGCTTAAAGATGCGGGACTGCGGCCGGCCCAAATCGGCTACATCAACGCCCACGCCACCTCCACCTTTGCCGATAAAATAGAGACCCGGGCGATCAAGACCGTGTTCGGCGACCATGCCAAGCGGGTTCCGGTCAGTTCCACGAAATCCATGACCGGTCATCTCCTGGGCGCGGCTGGTGGAGTCGAGGCGGTCTTTACGATCCTGGCGCTGGTGAAGGGTATCATTCCGCCGACCATCAATTACGAACATCCGGATCCGGAATGCGATCTGGATTGCGTTCCCAATACCGCTCGGCGCGCGTCCTTGGAGGCGGTGCTGACAAACTCGTTCGGGTTTGGAGGCACGAACGCTTGCCTGATTTTCAAGAAGCATGAAGAACATTGAAACGCCGTCATGCTGCTTGAACGCCTCCACACATTTCAAAACGTTTTAGGGTATTCCTTCCGCAAAACCGATCTTTTACGAGCCGCCCTCACCCACAAATCGTACCTGAACGAACTACGAGCGTCCGAAAAGGACGAGGCCTCGCAGGATAATGAACGTCTGGAGTTCTTGGGCGACGCCGTGCTGGATCTGGCCGTCAGCGAGCGTCTGATCGCGCTCTATCCCTTGTCCACGGAAGGAGACCTTTCCAAAATGAAGGCCCGGCTCGTGAGCGAAGTGACCCTGGCTCGCGTGGCCAGGCGACTGGGCGTCGGTGAATTTCTTCTGCTCGGGCGCGGGGAAGAGCGGACCCGGGGTCGGGAAAAACCCTCGATCCTGGCGGATGCGCTGGAGGCCGTGATCGCGGCCGTCTATCTCGACGGGGGATTTGAAACCGCCCGCACGGTGCTCCTGCAAATTTATGAGGAAGAGTTCCAACGCCTCGACCAGCATCGGGAAGACGTTGATTACAAAACGGAGTTGCAGGAATGCTGTCAGCGGGAGTTTGATGTCCTGCCCACCTACCGGGTCCTCCGCGAGTCCGGTCCCGACCACCAGAAACTTTTCGAAGTCAATCTGATGATCAAAGAGGAGGTCTTCGGCATCGGCCGGGGGCGGAGCAAAAAGGAGGCCGAGCAGCAGGCGGCCAAGCAGGCGCTTGAGCGATTGACCCGGCGATCGCTTTAGGTTTAATGCGGAATCTCTTTCTATTCTTTCTCATCACCCTTCTAACCGGGAGCCCGTTGTTCGCGCTCCTCGTTATCGTGGCCGTCTATCTCGCGCTGGATTACCAGTTCATCGGAATATCGCGGCGCTTGTTCGGGCGCTTCCGGCGGGCCGGAATGATCCGGACGCTGCAGCGGGAGCTTTCGGTCAATCCCCACGATGCGACGGCCCGACGCGATCTCGGGAGGGCCCTCATCGAGGCCCGCCGCTTCGGCGAAGCGGTTCCCCATCTTGAAAAGGCGGTCGAGCGCATGCCCGATTCGGACGAGACGGTCTTTGATCTCGGGCTTTCGTATCTCTGGACCGGTCAAGGCCCGGAAGGGGAACGTTTAATCCGGAAAGCCCTGGAACGAAGTCCAAAACTTCGGTACGGTGAGCCTTACCTGCGTTGGGGTGAATTTCTATTGCATCAGGGACAGGCCGCCGCGGCGGCGGAACGGCTCGAGCAGTTCCGATCGATCTTCTCCTCCAGCGTCGAAGGCCATTACCTTTTGGGCGTGGCCTATCAACGCGCCGGCGACCGGATTAAGGCGGTCGCGGCCTATCGGACCGCCTTGGAGATGTTCAGGCGCTCTCCGGGATATAAGCGGAGGGAGGAGCGGCTCTGGGCCTGGAAAACGCGGGCGCGACTGCTGATGATCTGAAGCGGCGAAGCGCCTCCGACGCTCTTCCGGCTTGATAAAAAAGAAAAAAAACTTGACACGTTTTTCCACCCGTGGTATAGTGCCGACGATTTTGTCAACGGTGACGATCGTAGTTCGGCATGAGGGAGGTCCGGGATTACGGTCGTTTTAGGATCGCCGTTTACGCGGCCATATGCGCCTCAGTCGAACGGGACGCATTCGAAAGAAAGGAGGTGGGGCGCTCGATCGCGAATCACAGCAGGTTTTAGGGTTGTTTACTTGTTCGTAACGGAGTAGAGCCATACCAACGCGTTCGGTATCATAGTACGGTATACACACCCTATCAAGGAGGAACAGAGCATGAAGAAGCTTGCGGCAGTGTTTTTCATCCTTCTTTTCGCTTCCACCGCCTCGGCCCAGGTGATCACCAACCCCTCGACCAACGCCCGCATGGACGGTCTGGGGGTGCAGAACTGGCAGGTGGAGGACGACTTTAACATTTTCATCAACCCCGCCCAGATCGGCAACTACAAAAACAACATTTACGGAGAACTGGGCACGTACGGCGCGAACACCATTACGGTGAACAACCCAAACCAGAGCGGCATCAATTTGGGGTCCCAATGGGGCGGTATGAATATGGACGTCTCCTACGGCACGTGGGGCGTTTATCTTGGAAGGCCGTACAGTTTCAACGGCCCGTTGAATCTCATGGGTGCGGGAAGCGCGCCGGGCAACAATCGATTTGATCTATTCTACGGCCTGCACAGCTCCATGCCGGTGGGCTTTTACTTGAGCTATGCCGATCAATCGGAAAATACGAAATCGGGGGGCACGACATTTAAAGATCAGAGCCAGGAATTTAATCTGGGAGCCGGCGGGATCTTCGCGGACGGGATGCTGGAGGGCTCTTTGAATATCACCCTTCCTACATCGAAGTGCGTTGATACAACGGGAGGAGACGTGGCCTGCGGCGGTGCAACCGGAAACACATTTAAAAGTGATGCGGGACCCAGCTTTGCGCTTCTCGTCCGGCATCATGCCGATATGGGAAACAGCAAGCTCCTGACCACGGCCCAGATTCAGACGATCGACGCCTCAACGAAAGACTCGACGTCGCCTACCAAGATTGACGACTCGACTTTTGGGTGGAGAATCGATACCGCCTTGAACTCCAAGCCCAACCCGGATACGCTGGTCGTGGCCGGAATCGGCTTGAACGGAGCCAATCGTACGATAAAACTTAAGGGAGGCGGGGGCAAGGTCACGTTGGACAATCTGGCTATCCCGGTGAACGTGGCGGTTGAACACCAGACCTTTAAGTATGTGAAGACGCGGATCGGATTGTCCAAGCCGCTTTACAACAAGGCCAACTGTAAGGACACGACCGGTGCGGATACTTGTAGTGGAAGTGTTCTCGCCAGCGCACAGAAAGTGGACATCGTTTCTGACGGCGCGGCCACGGTCAGCGCGGGTATCGGCTGGGCCGTCGCGGATAATATGACGGTCGACGCCGTGATCAATCAGGATGTTCTGTTTACCGGAACCTATGTGGTGTCGGGTGTTCCGGAGACGCTCTCCTCAAAGATTTCGGCCACCTATCGGTTCAAATAAGGCCGAAACGGGTGTTTAACCAAAGCCCCTCCGGAAACGGAGGGGCTTTTTTGTTCACGTCAGCCAACAAGCTTGGCTTGGAGCCTGACGCCGCAATTGACTTTCCGGATGCCGACACCTATCATAATGACGTGGATAAAGAGAAGCTGAAAAAGGGCGCCTTTTTGGTGATCGCGCTTGTCTCGATGGGGATCGCCATGCCCTTCATAATGGGCAACCAGGGCGCCAATTATTTCATGGTCGAACTCCCGAACGGCAGGCAGATCCTGACCGAAGTGGCCGACAGCCCCGAGAAGCAGATGGTCGGCCTGTTTTTCGCCAGGGAGCTTCCACCCAACCGCGCCATGCTGTTTATCTATGACGATGAAGATTCCCACCGGCTCTGGACAAAAAACAGCCACTTTCCGATCGATATGATTTGGATGGACCGAGACCGAAAGATTCTGCACATCGAGCAGGCGGCCCCCCCCTGCGCGGATGACCCCTGTCCTTCATACGGGCCGAAGGAAACCGAGGCGATCTATGTTATGGAGGCGGCGGCCGGTTTTGCCAAGATGAATCAACTGCAGCCCGGCATGAGCATGATTTTTCGATTGGTCCGACCGGGATGATGGCTCGACCGTTATAGGTGGAGAAGACGGTTCTCTCCGCAGGGGCGGGGATGAAACGCGTCCCCTACTTTTTTTGATCGGAGACGTGTTCTTTGGCGAGAAAAATCGAGACCGTGTTGCTCACGTTGTTGGCCACGGCCACGCCGTCGGAGCTGTCCTTGTTGAATTTTCCGCTCACGGCGGCAAACGGACCGTCGCCCGATCGGTAGGTCGATGGAGGATACACAAAAGTTCCGTCCCCCTTCCCGATGGCGACCGAGAACCGGCCGGTGAGATCATTCGTGATCAGGAGGTCCTGCTTGCCGTCGCGATCGTAGTCTCCCGTGAGCACGGAGGTGGGACCTCCGTCCGCTCCGAACTCGATCCCGTCCTGGAACGTGCCGTCGGCGCGTCCGAGAAAGGCGGCCAGCGTGCTCTGGGAACTGTAAATGGCGATCAGATCGGTGATTCCGTCTCCGTTGTAGTCTCCCGGACTGACGATGAGCGGCCGGAGACGCGTTTTATAGAATTGCGATTTTTCAAAACGGCCGTCCCCCTTGCCTAAATAGACCGCGATTCCGCGCTGGATCTCGCCGTTGTCCGCGATGGCCAGGTCCGGATAACCGTCATGGTTCAGGTCGACCGCCGCCAACGAGGTGGGCGTGTCGCCGGGATCAAAGGAATAGCCTGCCGTGAACCGTCCATGGCCGTCGCCGATAAAAATCAGGACGCGGTCCATCAGCAGCGAGACGGCCAGATCCAGTTTTTCATCCTGGTTGAAATCGGCCATCGCGATGGCGGTCGGCGTCTTGTGGAGATCTTCGCGCTGCGTGATATGGAAATTCCCGTCTCCTTCCCCCGAGAGAATCACCAAGGAGGCGTCGGAGTGGTGGATCACGGCGATGTCCGGATAGGGGTCGGCATCGAAACGACCGACCACGAGCGATTGCGGCTCGATTCCCACCTTGACGGTTTTCGGGTCCTGAAAGGTTCCATCGCCGTTGCCCAACAAGACGGACAGATCGTTGCTGCCGAAGTTGGCCGTGATCAAGTCCAGTTTTCCGTCGTTGTTCACATCGGCCGCGGCGATTGCCGTCGGATTGGTGCCGACCGGGTAGCTCGTCGGCCCGCTGAATAATTTGGGCGGCGGAGGAGCCGGCGTCCGCGGGTGGCAGCCGGCCATAATGAAAGCGAGAAAGAGAACGAGGCCCGGAATTGGCTTCGGCATAGGATTCCTTGGCGCAGTTTGGCCCATTGTAGCCGAATCGAAACCAATCCGCAATCAAAAACAAGGCATCCGGATCAAGCCGTTGCGGGAGTCCCGGCCGGGCCTGTCCCGCCCCAATCATCTTCGGGATACCGAAATCCGGGAACAGATAATATTAGAAGTTGACAGGACATGTGACAGTAGTGTAGCATTTAACCGATTGTTCCTTGGGTCGTTATTTGGGAGACGCTGTTCCCTGGTACTCCAGGACAAGTTATCCATGCACGATGCGGTTTCAAATAGACAATCTCATCCCGCCTCATCCGAAGAAGTTAAATCTGTCCTCATAAGTGCCTGTACGCCTACAGCCCTCGTCCTCATCCTGATCTTTTATTCTTTATGTCATCGACGAATACGTTTGTTTTCTTTGGATGGGCCGTAGCTTCCTTACGGCAGGTTCAAAAAGGGAAGTTTACCTCTCCGGGATCATTCTGGTGCGGTTTTCCCGGAAGAACGATCGAACAAACCCTTTGACGGAGAAGGAGACCCCCCATGGGGATACCGCTTCGGGTATTGGTCGTTGAGGATTCGGAGGAAGATGCCTCGTTGCTTGTAACGGAATTGCAGCGCGGCGGATATGACGTCACGTTTGAACGGGTCGATACATCTACGGCGATGGTGGTCGCTCTGAATAAACAAACCTGGGATATTGTCTTCGCCGACTACACCATGCCCAACTTTAGCGGGGCCGAGGCGTTGGCGCACGTGAAGGAGAGGGAACTTGAGGTCCCGTTCATCTTCGTGTCCGGGACGATGGGGGAAGAGACGGCGGTGGAGGCGATGAAATCCGGCGCGCAGGATTACATCATGAAAAACAATCTGAAACGATTGCTGCCCACCGTGGAACTGCAGCTGCACACGGCGGCGGTTCGGCGGGAGCGCAGACGGGCGGATGAGGCGGTCCATTACCTGGCCTATCACGACGTCCTGACCGACCTTCCGAACCGAAACGTGTTTTACGACCGCATGCAACAGGCCATCCTGACCGGCTACCGCGAACGAAAGCCGCTGGCCCTGCTGCTGTTGGACCTGAATCGATTCAAGGAAGTCAACGACACCTTCGGCCATCATTGCGCCGACCTTCTCCTGCGGCAAATCGGGCCGCGCTTGCGACGATGCCTGCGCGAATCCGACACCGTGGCCCGGATGGGGGGTGATGAGTTTGCGATTCTTCTTCCGAACACCCACGTGGAAGGCGCCAGCCTGACCGCGCGGAAGATCCTAAAGACGCTCGAAGCTCCCTTCCTGTTGGGCGAGGCGACGATTGAGGTGGGCGTGAGCATCGGGATCGCGCTCCATCCCGATCACGGTGAAGAGGCGGATGTTCTCTACCAGCGGGCGGACATGGCGATGTACGTGACCAAGCAGGCGGGCGGCGGGTATGCGGTCTATGTTCCGGAACATGAGCAGCAGAGCCCCCGACGACTGATGCTCACGTCAAAATTGCGCCACGCGATCGAGTATGGAGAACTAAGCATGCACTATCAGCCCCAGTTGAGCCTCGGGTCGAACCGGATCATTGGCGTGGAGGCCCTGTCGCGCTGGCTGCATCCGGATCTGGGCGCGATCCCGCCGGACCAGTTCATTCCCCTGGCGGAGCAGACCGGATTGATCAAACCCTTCACGCAATGGGTGCTCAAAACCGTCGGCCGTCAACACGAGGAATGGAAGGAGGCGGGCATGACCCTCCCCATTTCCGTCAACCTGTCGGCGAGGAATATGCAGGAAACGCAGCTGCCGGATCAGATTTCCGAACTGGTTCAGACCGGCGGCATCCTGCCCGGTCTGCTGGGATTCGAGCTGACGGAAAGCATGATCATGGCCAACCCGATGCGTGCGATGCAGATTCTCGGACGTCTGAACACCATGGGCATTCCCCTTTCCATCGACGATTTCGGCACGGGTTACTCATCATTGGGATACCTCAAAAAACTGCCGGTGAAGACGATCAAAATCGACAAATCGTTTATTGTGGACCGGGTCGAGAATCAGGACGACTCGGTGATCGTGAAGTCGATCATCAATATGGGCCATAGTCTGGGACTCGAGGTCATCGCCGAAGGAGTGGAGGATCAACACACGCAGGATCGTCTGGCAAGCCTCGGCTGCGACGCGGTTCAGGGCTATCACATCAGCTGGCCTCTTCCGTCCGGTGAGATGACCTCTTGGCTGAAAGAATCGCCGTGGGGTTTTAAAGGAGGCGCCGCGTAAAGCCAGGCACATGAACCGGTCGCTTGGAGATCGGATGACGGGCTTGCCATTCAATCGTCTCTGCACAAACGGGAATTCCCCGAAACCTCAACGGAGCCGGGCCGGCCGATCGCGCTTCCCGTCTCTATCTTAAGGGTTTTTTCAAAGGCAGGAAGTCACCGCCGTGACGGATCAAGATCAACCAAAGACCCCCCCTCCTTTCGAAGGCATCCTGGAAGCTCTGCCCGATGCCCTTATCACCAAAGAATGTGCGCGAGGCCAGCTTGCTTGAGCCCAGGTTTCAGGAATTATTGGAGTTCATGCCGGATGCCATTGTGATCGTAGATCGAGAGGGCCGGATCGTGCTGGTGAACGCCCAGACCGAGAAACTGTTCGGCTACCGCCGGGTCGAGTTGCTCGGTCAGACGCTTGAGATGCTGGTTCCTGAACGGTTCCGAGGCGCTCATGCCGGTGAGCGGACCGGCTACTTCGGCGATCCGCGCGTGCGCCCGATGGAGTCCGGGCTGGAGCTGTACGCGTTACGCAGGGACGGCACGGAATTTCCGGCGGAGATCAGCTTGAGTCCGCTGGAGACGGAGGAAGGCACGTTGGTGATCAGCGCGATCCGCGACATCACCGAACGCAAACGGGCGGGGGCCAAGTTTCGCGGGTTGGTGGAAGCGGCCCCGGACGCGATCGTGATTGTAAACCGGGAGGGCCGCGTCGTCCTGGTAAACGCCCAGACCGAGCGGCTGTTCGGATATGCCCGGGGCGAGCTATTGGGTCAGTCGGTTGAGATGCTGGTTCCTGAGCGTCTTCAAGAGGTCCATTCGGGCCACCGGACCGGTTACCTGAGCGACCCCCGCGTACGGCCCATGGGAGCGGGACTGGAGTTGTATGGGAAGCGAAAAGACGGAAGTCAGGTTCCGGTCGAGATCAGTTTAAGTCCTCTGGAAACCGAAGAAGGGATCCTGGCCATCAGCACGATCCGGGACATCACCGAGCGCAAGCAGGCGGAAAAAGAGATGCGCAAGCTCAATGCCCATCTTGAAGCCGCCAATAAAGAGCTCGAGGCCTTCAGTTATTCCGTCTCCCACGACCTTCGCGCACCGCTGCGACATATCCATGGGTTCGTCGAAATGCTCAAAGAACAGGCGAAGGCTCAACTCGATGAGAAAAGCCAGCGCTACATGAACACGATCATGAACTCGGCCAAGCGGATGGGCAATTTGATCGACGACCTCCTGGTCTTTTCTCGGATGGGAAAGACCGAGATGCGAATGGAGAAGGTCAATCTCGATCACCTTGTCCGGGAGACGATTAAAGATCTACGGACAGAAATACAGGGCCGCGAGATCGCGTGGAAGCTCGACAGCCTGCCGGAGGTCTACGGGGATGCGGCCATGCTGAAGCAGGTCTGGGTCAATCTGATCGACAACGCCGTGAAGTACACCCGTACCCGCGCACGGGCCGAGATCGAGGTCGGGGGCAGACCGGAAGGAGAGGAATACGTCTTCTTTGTTCGAGACAACGGCGTTGGATTCGATCCGCAGTATGCCGGAAAACTTTTCGGTGTTTTTCAGCGCCTGCACAATTCGGACGAATTCGAGGGGACCGGGATCGGGCTGGCCAACGTCCGTCGGATTGTCCTCCGTCATGGGGGACGGACCTGGGCCGAGGGGCGCGTGGACGGCGGCGCCGTCTTTTATTTTTCGTTGCCGAACCGGGAGGAGGAGACCGGCAAATGAATGACGTCAAGAACATCTTGCTGGCCGAGGACAATGCGGAAGATGTCGAGATGACCCTGGGGGCGCTTTCGCAGCACAACCTTGCGAACGATGTGGTCGTGGTGCGGGACGGCGCCGAAGCGTTGGATTATCTTTATTATCGCGGTAAATTTGAGGATCGTGCGGCCGGAAATCCAGCCGTGATCCTGCTCGACTTAAAAATGCCGAAAGTGAACGGTTTGGAAGTATTAAAAACGATCAAGTCGGATGAGAAACTGAAAATGGTCCCGGTGGTGATGCTGACGTCGTCGCGCGAGGAACCCGACCTGATCGAGAGTTACAAACTGGGCGCGAATGCCTTTGTGGTCAAGCCGGTGGACTTTCAGGAGTTCATCGAGGCGGTCAAGCGCCTCGGCATTTTCTGGGCATTGATGAACGAGCCGCCGCCCGGGAGCGTGAAAAAAACGAAGTAGATCCTCACGGGCAAGTCGGTGGAGATCGGTTCAGCGAGACAACGGCATGGACAAACCTCTTCGCGCATTAATCGTCGCGGATTCGGTGGAGGACGCTGATCTGTTGCTGGAGGAGCTTCGGCGCGGCGGCTGCGACCCGGCCTACAAACAGATACATGCCGCCGAGACGATGACGGCCAATGATCTGACCCGATGGCTGCACGAGTCGCCGTGGGGATTGATGAAAATCGGAAGAGGAGTGGAATAGAATGGTCCCATCGGTTCCCGAGCGGTACCCTTCCCACCGGCGCTGGGCGTCTCTGTCCGCATATGTTGTTTCCGCTGTCGGGTGCCTCGCGCTCGTCGGCTGGACGTTCGACATCGCGCTTCTCAGAAGCGTTCACCCCGGCTTCGTTGCGATGAATCCGACGACCGCGCTGGCCTTCATCCTGTCCGGCGCGGCGCTCCGAATCTCGGTCCTGCAAACGACGGAACGGCGGATCCGTCTCCTGGGACGGGTTTGCGGTCTTGCGGTCGGTCTTTTGGGATTTCTGCGGCTTTGTGAATATCTGTTCGGTTGGGACTTGGGGGTGAACGTTCTGTTGTTGAAAGAACAGGTCCTGGCCCTGTCGCCTCCGAATCGGATGGCGGCGACGACGGCGCTGACTTTTCTGCTGCTAGGTTTCGCCTTCATCGTTCAAGATGCCGAATCCGGGGGCGGCCGGCGGCTTGCCGAGCCGTTGATTCTCCTTTCAGCGTTTCTTTCCCTGATCGCGGTCATCGGCTATATCTACCAAAACAAATACTTTTACGATCTCACGATGGCGTTGCATACCGCCCTGACCCTTCTCGTGCTCTGCTCCGGGCTTCTTTGCGCTCGGCCTGATTACGGATTCATGAAGATCGTCTTCAGCGAGAGGTTGGGCGGGGTTTTCGCGCGCCGCCTTTTCCCCGCCGCCGTCGCTCTGCCGCTTATTCTCGACGTTATGAAGTTGGAAGGACAGCGGGCCGGATGGTACGACGTGGAGACGGGGTCGGCCCTGCTTACGGCCCTGCGGATCGTCATTTTAGTCGGTTTCATCTGGTGGACTTCGATCTCACTCGATCGTATCGACGCTGAACGGCGGTCCAATGAGGAAAAGCTGCGTGAAAGCAGTGAGCGCATTCAACTCCTGCTTGATTCCACCGCGGAAGCCATCTATGGGATAAACCTTCAGGGATTCTGCACGTTCTGCAACGCCTCCAGCCTCCGTCTTTTGGGTTATTCGACCGCCGCTGAACTGATCGGCAAGAACATGCATAACCTGGTGCACCATTCCAAGCCCGATGGATCTCCATACCCCCTGGAGGAATGCAAATTATACAAAGCCTTTCGGGCGGGAGAAGAGAGTCAACACGGAGACGAGGTTCTCTGGCACGCCGGCGGAAGCTCTTTTCCAATCGAATATTGGTCGTATCCGGTGCGACAGAACGGGGTGACGATCGGTTCTGTCGTGGCCTTTATCGACATCACCGAGCGTAAACGGACCGAGAATGAGATGAGGGGGACGAACTCGAAACTGACCGCCTTGGTCGATGAGCTTGAAGCGCGCAAACGGGAGATGAGCCTCCTGAACGAAATGGGCAATCTGCTCCAGACCTGCCGCAGCTTGCAAGAGGCCAATGACG
>DATIYJ010000053.1 GCA_035517655.1 Nitrospiria bacterium
TCAGTTATTGTCATGGCATTTTATCCAATTATCGGAACAGTCGCATGGAGCTTGATAGGGTGCATCTTAGGTTTGTTTTGGGAACAATCGAGAGATTAAATCATGAGTAGGCGTGAATAATGAAGGCTGGAGATCCCATGAGATGGAGAATCAAGAGTAAAAGTTTATTGCTAATTAAGTTCTGCCTGATTTTGTCTGCCCAAGGTAGTTTTGCATATAGCATTCCAACACATCAGGATATAACAAGGTCATCGGTGCTGAAGAGCAACATCGATGGTTATATACGAACAAATTTAGCGATCCCCGTAAATTCCCTATTTATGGATATTTCCTCAGGTCGCTCTCAAACATATGATGCTTGGATTGTGGATGGCAGTGCATTTGAGGATTATGGTAGCCGCTCTCGCAATCATTTTCATAATCCCCTTACAAACGCAGGGCTTTCCGACGTGTTTTCAGGCAAGTCCGCAGTTGACTGGGCAATTTCAGATCCAGAGAATGAGTGGTCCTGGACTAATACCAGAACTTATTTTTACAACGCATTGATATCCGAAACTAAAACTGAGAGGAACGATCAGTTCGCTAAAATGTTTCGGGCTCTGGGACAAGTAGTTCACCTGGTACAGGATTCTTCAGTGCCGGAGCATGTCAGGAATGATCAGCATCTTATATCGGCTATTCCTGTTTTAGGCGCATTTGGATATGAACCTTGGATACTGGGACATGTTAACCCCCTTAGTTTTTCGGCGACAACGTTCTCTTTCCCTCCAAACTTTCAATTAAGAAGCTTCTGGGACACCGATACCTACGTCGACTCTCCACTTCAACAAGGTCCATTAACCGGATTGGCTGAGTACACTAATTACAATTTCTTCAGCGAGGACACCATATTCACTGAACGTTTCTCAAAGACTGACGCCCATTATTTCCCGCATCCTCGAAAAGAATTTACTGATGCCATTTTAAAAGAAGAAATCGCAGAAGATGGGCAGACGGACCAAGTCTATTATGTTCATGGTTACCAGGCTAACTTATTAGCAACTGTTTCTTACACGAGTATTTACATTCCACCTTTAACAGTTATAGAGGGGTGGCAATACAACAGGGATCCAAACGTTTACCAAGAGTATGCAGGCCGTCTCATCCCTATGGCCATTAGCTACTCCGCCGGTCTACTCGACTACTTCTTTCGCGGACAAATAGAAGTCACTCCAGTCCAGGATGGGCTTAAGGTCAAGAATGTCTCTTCCGAGACGATGGATTCATATTTTGATCTTGCCGCCGGCGGGACAATCGGGGATCTCTCGGTATATTACGATGATCTTAACATTACCCGTCAGTATCTGGTTGATTATCCTCTTTCAGCCCCTTTGAATCCAGGACAGGAAATATCGATTTCTTTCCCCCGCCCTGCGGATAACATCAAACCGGGGCGATATATTGTAGTATTTCGAGGAAAGTTAGGACAGGAAGAGGGAGCCGTGATCGGGGCCGTGACCCCCGCCCCGCTTTACTATGTCTCGAAGCGGGCCGGCGTGTACAAAATTTTCCGAATGGATGCGGATGGAAGCAACCAGGAACTGGTCTATGACAATCCCGATCCCAATATCACGATCAGCAAGCTCGCGCCCTCTCCCGATGGAAAAACCCTGGCCTTTACCGTCGATGGGCCCCGAATCTATCTATTGGATATCCCCACCGGTGCGTTAACTGAATTCACGCAAGGAGACTGGCCGGACTGGTCGCCGGATGGGAGCAAGATTGTTTTTGAACGGGATGTAACACCGCCTGAAGGATTTGTATCCGGCGTCCAGATTTTTTCCGTGGTAGAGATCTTTGCCAGAGACGTCTCAAGCGGCAATGAAGTTCAACTGACGCATACCTATCCTCCCATCGATACGACCGCCGTGGGCTCGTTTAACGGACACCCCGCCTTCTCGCCGGACGGGAGCCGGATCGCCTATACTCGGTGGCCTCCGGATCCGGCGGACTGTAACAATCCCACAAGCTTTGTGATTTACCTGATGGACGCCTCGGGCAATTCCATCGGGCCCGTGACCTGTGATCCCCAGAGGCCCTGGCTGGATGCGGCGCCGGCCTGGAGTCCGGACGGCCGGGAAATCGCCTTCCTGAGACGATGGGATCAGCAGTTCTATCAGCTTCAAAAAGTACCCGTCGGCACCAAAGATATCGCCAAACTGACGAATTCGGACGGCACGGTCTACTCCGAGCTGACCCCGGCCTGGTCTTCGGACGGCAAATACATCGCGATTGGATCCAACCAAGACGGAGATTTCGATATCTGGCTCGTGAGTCCGAACGGAGGTTACCTGAATAATCTGACGAGCGGAAATACGGATATGGACGGGTTTCCAGCTTATGCGAGATGACGGATTGCTGTGAACAAAGGGCAAGAACAATGAAGCGACTTGCTGTAATTTATATTCTGTTCGGCGCATTTCTTTGGATTTACGGCTCGCCCGCGGCATGGGCCCAGAACGTGGGAAGTGTGGTTATTACCAACCCCACGGACGGAGCCACGGTTCACGGGCCGATCATTGAACTGGATTTGACCGTGGACAAGGGAGCGCGGGGCGACGCTGTGCATCTCTATGTCGATGGACGTTTCGAGGCCATTGTAAAGGGGAACCGCTATCGGCTCAAAAATCTCCCTCCCGGCCCGCACCGGATCGACGCGAAGCTGGCCACGCGGCGTCATGAGGAGATCGGCCCTTCCGCTTCGGTCACGTTCACGGTGGAGTAAAAGAGGGGGGTAGTTCAGCCCGTCCCCTTTTCTTTCGGGCTGAACAACAATCTAAAGAAGCAGTAGCCCGGCCTCCCGGACCGCCTTCCACTCCCTGCTTTTCAAAAATACTCCAAACGATTTTTTCGACTTAGCAGGGTAGCGCCGGGCCGCGTCCGCGAGCCTCGGGTAAGGGGCGCCTTTTCGCCCCCGCGGGCGGGACTCATGTAAGAGCGACCGAAGCCACGCGGCGATCGACGGCTCGACCCGGATTTTGCGATCCTCTCCCCAGCCGGGGAGGAACAACGAGGAGCCTTTTGAAACCGCCGGAACCCCGCCGAGCCAAACCATCCTCCGCTCCCGATCGTCACGGAAGGAAGGCGCGGCCGCCAGCGCGGCTTTGACGAGATTCCGCGGGACCTTCGGTTTTGGGAGGGGGAAATCAAAAAAGGTCCGTACGTCGGCGTCGAACCCGACCCCGTGCATGTAGTTGTAGATCGCCTTGGCGAGCCCCGGCCCGAATCGTTCCGGATCGCAGCCGGAGGGATCGACGTGGGTCAGGTCGTTGTTCGCAAAGCGGCCGGGGGCGGGGCCGGTGATCGTGATTCCGTAGGCGCCGGGGTTGAGACCGACGGGGCTGTGGCGGGTGGCGGTGAATCGATGCCAGAAGGCGGAATGGAGCATCCCGGCGGCAAAGAGTTGGCGGACCCGCTCCAGGCTTTCGATCGTCTCCCCGGCCGTCTCGGTCGGAAATCCGTACATCAAATAGGCGTGGACCATGATCCCCGCTTCGGTGAAGGCCCGCGCGACGCGTGCGACCTGCGCGACGGTGATCCCTTTTTCCATCAAGGCGAGAAGCCGGTCGGAGGCGACCTCCATCCCGCCGGTGACGGCGATGCAGCCGGAGGCGGAAAGGAGCCGGCAAAGGTCGGGGGTGAAGGCCTCTTCGAAGCGGATATTTCCCCACCAGGAAATCGCGCGGCCCCGATCCAGCAGTTCCAGCGCCAGATCGGCCAGGCGCGAGGGCGGCGCCGCCTCGTCGACAAAATGAAAGCCGTTCTCTCCGGTCTCTTCGATCAGGGCCTCGATCCGGTCGGCCAGGAGGGTCGCGGGCGCCGGCTCGTAGCGTCGGATGTAATCAAGCCCGATGTCGCAGAAGGCGCATTTTTTCCAGTAACAGCCGTGCGCCACCGTCAGCTTGTTCCAGCGGCCGTCCGACCAGAGCCGGTGCATCGGATTGAGCATCTCGACCAGCGAGAGGTACTTCCGAAGCGGAAGGCCGCGATAGGTGGGCGTCCCGCTCCCGGCAAAGGAAAGCTCCGGCTCCGGCGCCGTGTCGATATATTGAACCGCTCCGTCGCGGCGAATAAAAGTCCGGCACAGCCGCCCCATCTCCGGAGCGTCGAACGCTTCCAGGAGGGCCTCGAGGGGCCGCTCTCCGGCGTCGAGGGTGACGTAGTCCACGAAATCGAAGAGGCGCGGCTCGGACAACTCCCTCAGCTCCGTGTTGACGTACCCCCCTCCGAGCGCGATTTTGACGCCGGGATACCGCCGGCGGATGAACGCGGCGGAGCGGAGCGCGCCGTACAGATTTCCGGGGAAGGGAATCGTGATCCCGACGAGATGGGGCCCGACGGCTTTCATCTCCCGATCCAGGACCTCCTCCAGCATCCGGTCGATCAGACCGGGCGGTTCTTGTAGCGCCTGGCCGAGCGGGTCGAAGGAGGTCGCGGAGGTCGCAAGGCGTTCGGCGTAGCGGCTGAGCCCGAAGCGGGGATCGACCGTCGCCCGAATGAGATCGGCCAGATCGTCCAGATAAAGGGAGGCGAGGTGCTTCGCGCGATCGGTCAGGCCGAGGCTCCCGAAGGCCCAATGATCGTCGTCCAGGTTCAAAAACCGGGGCCCTTCCGGCAGAAATCGGCGACGGCCGATCAACGTCGCCCGGGAAGGATCGCTCCCCTGCAGAAACCGGATCACCGGCTCGATCGTGTCGAGATAACGATCCTTCAACAAGAGGGCCCGCTCGATCGCCGGGCCGGACATCCGATTCCGCGCCGCGACGGAATCGATCGCGTCAAAAAGACGGATCAGACCCGGGCGGGAAAAGAGCGTCAGAAAGGTTTCGAGGCCCAGATCGGCCTGGAAGACCGTGTCGATTTTGGACCGAAGATAGCCGGTCAGGTAAGCCGTCGCGGGATAAGGGGTGTTCAGCTGGGTGAAGGGCGGAGTCAGGAGAAGTAGGCGCGGCATGACGAAACGTATTTTGGCACCCCTTTCCTTGAAAGTCAAACCGCGCGGCGTTGATCTTGACGCCCGTCCGGAGTACCATAGATCGCCGTGACAGGGGGAAAAGTCAACCCGATTTAAAAGGATGAAATGGAAAAGGGCCTTCAACTTCGCGACGCGCGCGCGGGGGATCGGGACGCGATCCGGACCGTGACGCTGGCCGCCTTCCGGGAATACGCGGCCGTGATGCCCGCGCACTGGGAGAGGTACCGGCAGGGAATTTTGAACGCGCTCGCCGAGGCCGGTTCCGCCGAGCAAATCGTGGCCGAGCGGGACGGCGCGATCGCGGGCGCCGTCCTGCTGTACCCGGCCGGAACCGTTTTTTCCCGTCCGGACGGCGCCCGCGTCACGATCGAGCGCCCGGAAGTCCGTTTGCTGGCCGTCGCGCCGGCCGAGCGGGGTCGGGGCATCGGGGCCGCGCTGCTGAGCGAATGCATCGGGCGCGCCCGCCGCGGGGGCGCCGCCGACCTGACCTTGCACACAAGCGACTTCATGCGGGCCGGCCAACGCATGTACGAACGGATGGGCTTCGTGCGCGCGCCCGAGCTCGACTTCCATCCCTCCCCGGGCTTGACGGTCATGGGGTATCGCCTTCGACTCGGGGACCCGGCGTCTTAACCGCCGCGGACCGGCGACGCCCCTTCCGGATTATTTCGCCCCCGGCCGCGGAGGATTCCCGCCCATCTTGCCCGGGCGGCGCCGGATTTGTTATGATCGGCCCTCGAAGCTGAATGAACGGGATGACACAAATTCCACTCCAACCCGAAGGCCCTCGGATGCGACGATGCGCTTTTACTTGAATGTCAACGGCTCTGTTCACGAGGTCGACGTCCCGCCCGGCGCCCCGCTGCTCGGCATTCTCCGCGACGATCTTAATTTGACCGGGACCCGCTACGGCTGCGGCCGCGGGGTTTGCGGCGCCTGTTTTGTCCTTGCGGACGGACGCGCCGTCGCGGCCTGCACACTGGGCGTCGAAGAGGCGGCCGGGAAGGCGATCACGACGGTCGAGGGCCTGGGCCGGGGCGAAACGCTTCATCCGGTCCAGCAGGCCTTCGTGGAGGAGGACGCGATGCAGTGCGGCTACTGCACCGGCGGGATGCTGATCTCGGCGGCGGCGCTTCTGGCGCGGACGCCCCGTCCGACGGACGACGAGATCCGGGACGCGCTCGCGCCGAACCTTTGCCGCTGCGGTATTTACCTTCGCGCACTGCGCGCCGTGAAAAGGGCGATCCCGTGAGCCGGCCGAGACCCGGCGGATGGGGCGAGCGGCCCCCGGAGCGCGTGGAGCAGCGCATCGTGATCGAGCGCGACGGCACGGTGGTGGCGCGCTCCGGGAAGGTCGAGTACGGTCAGGGCATCCGCACGGGCTTCGCGAAGATCATCGCCGAGGAGCTCGCCGTGCCCCTCGCGCGCGTGCGCGTCGAGCTCGGGGAGACCGACCGGGTCCCTTGGGACATGGGCACGTTCGGCAGCATGTCGACCGCGACCGACGGCCGGAGCCTGCGCTCGGCCGCGGCGTACGCGCGTCGGCTGCTTCTCGAGCGGGCGGGCCGGCGCCTCGGCGCCCCCGCCGCCGAGCTGGACATCCGGGACGGGCGCGTCGTCGCGCGCGACGGGCGATCGATCGCGTACGAAACACTGACCGACGGCGAGCCCTTGACCGGCGTCGTTCCGGAACCTCCGCCCGCTCCCCGGACCGCCGCTCCCGACGAGAGCGCGCCGTTCCGCCTCGAAGCCTTCGACATCGTCACCGGCCGCGCGCGCTACCCGGCGGACGTGCGCCTCCCCGGGATGCTTCGCGGCCGCGTCCTGCAGGCACCGGCCCGGGGCGCGCGACTTGCCGCGCTGGACGACCGCGCGGCGCGCGCGCTGCCCGGCGTGGTCGCGGTCGTGCGCGAAGAGGATTTCGTCGGCGTCGCGGCCGAGCGGGACGAGGTGGCGCTGGCCGCGGTCCGGGCGCTCGTTGCCGAATGGAGCCCCGGCGGAGCCGCGGCCGCAAAGCCGATCGATCTCGTGCTTCGGCGCGACGACGGCGTCGAGACCGCGTTTTCGGCCGCCGCGCGAACCCTCCAGGCCCGCTACCACGTCCCCCACATCGCCCACGCGCCCATCGGGCCGAGCGCCGCGGTCGCCGACGTGCGCGCGGACGGCGCGGACCTCTACGCGGCGACCCAGCGCCCGTTCGGACTGCGGGACGAGGTCGCCGCGCTTCTCGGGGTTCCGCCCGGGCGCGTCCGCGTCCACCCGCAGGCGATGGGCGGCATGTACGGACGCGGGAACATGAACGACGCCCCGATGGATGCCGCCCGCCTGTCCCGCGCGGCCCGGCGCCCCGTGCTGGTGCAGTGGACGCGGGAAGAGGAGTTCCGCCGGAGCCCGCACCGTCCCGCCTTCGAGGCCGACCTGGAGGCCGGGCTGGACGCCGCCGGCGCCTTGGCCGCTTGGCGGTGCCGTATCCGGACCAACCCTCAGTTATACGGCGCGGGCGACGTCCCCGCGGCCGTGACGGAAATGACCGCCGGGCGAAACGCCCTGCCGCCGTATCGCCTGGGGAACGCCGAGGTGCATTTGCAGGTCGCACCCGCCCCGATCCGCACCGGGGCGTTCCGTTCCCTCGGGGCGGCCCCCAATGTCTTCGTCATCGAATCGTTCATCGACGAGCTTTCGCACGCCGCGGGCCGGGACCCGATCGGGTTTCGCCTGAGGCTCGTCGAGGACGCGAGACTCCGGCGGGTGCTGGAGACGGTCCGGGAGCGCAGCGCCTGGGATCGGCGTCCGCGCGAGCCCGGACGCGGGTTCGGCGTCGCCTGCGCGGTTTACCACGGCACCTACATCGCGGAGGTCGCCGAGGTCGTCGTTTCGATGAGCGGGCGGGTGCGACTGGAACGCGTCTGGTGCGCGGCCGACCCCGGACGGCTGGTGCACCCGGACGGGGCTCTCAATCAAATCGAGGGCGGCATCCAGCAAGCGGCCAGCTGGACCTTGCTCGAGGAACTCCGGCATCGCGACGGCGCGGTGATCACCGAGACCTGGCTCGACTATCCCATCGCCACGTTCCGGGACGCGCCCCGCGCCATCGACGTCGTGTTCACCTCCGATCCGGACACCCCTTCGACGGGCACCGGCGAGCCGGGCTCCGTCCCGACGGCGGCGGCGATCGCCAACGCGGTGTTCGAGGCCTGCGGCGTCCGCGTGCGGCGGCTTCCTTTGAGCCCCGCGGTGATCAACGCGGCGAGGGCTTGAGGGTTCGATGAAACCGGTTTCGGCGATTCTTCTCGCGGCGGGAAAGGGCTCCCGGGCGGGGGGGTTCAAACCGCTCCTGCCGTGGAACGGCGAAAGCTTTCTCTCAAAGGTCTTCCGCTCGATGAAGGAAGCCGGCCTCTTCGGTGAAATCGTCGTGGTCACCGGTTTTCGGTCCGACCGCATCGAGGCCGAACTTCGCGCGATCGGGGCCGACGCCGCCTTTAATCCGGAATTCGAGAAGGGCATGCATCGCTCCATCCGACGGGGCCTGCGAGCGCTGCGGCCGGGCTGGAGCGGGGCGCTCATCGCCCACGTCGATCAGCCGCAGCTGGAACCCTCCGACTATGCAAAGATCGTCCGCGCGTTTCAGAATTCCGCCCGGTCGCTCGCCCGGCCGTGTTTCGAAGGCCGGCCGGGGACCCCGGCCATTCTGGGCTTCGAGCATCTGGAGGAAATCGAGGCCGAACCGGACGCCGATCGCGGATGCGCCTATCTCTTCGAGCGGCATCCGCGGGACGTGCTTTCCGTTGAGATGGACAACCCGAACTGCACGAAGGACTTCGACGCCTATCCGTGAACCCGCCCGGCGGGCGCCGTCCCCA
>DATIYJ010000054.1 GCA_035517655.1 Nitrospiria bacterium
GAGATCGGGTCTTAATGACCACACAACGGTTCGAAGACCAATGTTCCTCGTATTGACAACTGTCTGTGTGGAAAATGAACCCTGAGGATTAGATGAAATAGTTTCGGGCTTGGAAGATCCGTTGCGGGTTTTGGTTGCTCTTTGTACAGATTTAGGTTTCCAAGCCAGAAGAGTTTTAGGATCTTGACCGTATTTTTTAAAATCGCTAATTGCTCGTTTCACTCGAGCGATATACGTTTGCAATGATCCGGCACTGAGATTCAGACTCTTCAACTTCCTATTAAAGATTTCTTCAAGGTGTTCTATCACATAATCTGTGGTATCCGGTTCATCTTCTATAAGCCCTTCCTGAACGATTTTTAACGCGGGAAGCATAGCCACAGCCGTATTTCTCGGATATTTACCAAGTTTCTCTGCCTTATTAATGAACTCCTTTAGCTGCTCAAAGGTTCCCTGTTTCTTTACCGATTGCGGCGTCATATCATACCTCCTGTTTATTTGTGGTCAAATTTAGCTTTTCAAAAAATCGTTTTGTTTCCCATGGCTGAAAGGAAATTCCACAGGTGAATTCCGCTGCAAACCTCAAAATACGACTTTTATAAGTCAAAAGGCTGAATGGGTCTTTATGTGCATCAGACCCGACCCATAAATGTTGGTCAAGTAAGGTTGGAAGCTCATCGATACAAAATGATTTATCCAATGGCATCGACTTAGATAGTGCGCGTATTGCAGTGCGAACACTGTAATAGGACGACGCAGGCCAGTGGGTTGGTTTCTTCACACATAAGAGATCCTCTAAAGTCAAGGCCTTGGTTTTAATCAATCTAAATGAATCTGACATGAATTTTTTAATTTATTATTTTGTTGCCATCTTGTCGTCGGTTATATATTACAGGAAACATAAAAGTTGTTCAAGAATTAAATCCGATAGATTTTGCGGACCCGGCTTGGTTGGATGCATGGTAGGAGCGATATTACTGAAATAAAACTTGAACAAACAGGATCATTGAGAAAGCATCTCGATCAGTTTCGGAATCGACTCGAACAGATCACCCACGATCGGATGAACGATCGGGGAGGGGCGGGTTTCGTTGAGTTTCATGAGCGGGGCGTGGGGATCTTTGTTGAAGGCGAAGATCACGGCGCGGTCGCCGATGTAATCCATGTGCTGCGGCGCGCCGGAGATGCCGAGAGCAAGGATCAGTTTCGGATTCACCCGCACCCCGGTCTGGCCGATCTGATGCGAAAGCGGCAGCAGTTTCAGATCCTGCGTCACCTTCCGCGTCGCGCCGAGATGCACCGTCAAACCCAGCTGCTCCAGGACCTCTTTAAGCCGGACCGCAAGATGCAGGCCCTCTTGATTCCGAAGGCCGTATCCGACGTCGATGATCACCTCGGCCGAGGCCAGGTCGTCCGGCGCGACCGGAGGCGCGGACTCGAACCAATCCGGATCGACCTTTAGCGAAGGGGTGGCGACCTTCCCGGCCGTGAAGCGGGCGGAAGGTTCGCCCGACGGGAAATCGCCGGTCGGTGAAACCGTCAGAAATAGATTGGGCGTTTGAGACAGTAGGGGGGTCACGGAGCGCCGTAATTTTCCGCCGTAGGCCGTTTTGAAGAGAGAAAGTCCATCGCGCCGGTCGATTTCAATCAAATCGGTGAACAGCAGGGACGTTTTACCGTTGAGGCTGCCGGACAAATGTGAAAGGGCGTCCGCCCAGTGCGGACCGCACACGATCCTAAGCTCGGAGGCAACCCTTGAGAACCTTTTGAGCCATGACAGACGGCCGGACTCGGTCAGAAGGCCTTCGGGAGCGGAAATGCAGACCGCACCGCTCAGTCCGCGGCTCCGGGCCAGGCCGATCAGCTGCGGCCAGGTCTTTTCCGGTCCCAACACCACGGCGCAGCTTTTTTGATCCAGCGACCGCCCCAAAAAATTCCCCGCGCCGAGCAGGGCCGGAATCATCTTGGTTTGCCGTGCTTCGATGATCGTCCAGACCGCCGGTCCGGTCGGCAGCGGCATCTCATCGATCCTCGAAGGATAAGGCTCCGCCTCCATCGCACGGGCCCCGGCCCGGTAGGCGTTAAGATAATCCGCAACACCGGCGAGTTCTCGGATCGTTTCGCTCTTGTGCACGACCGATCGTGCGGGAACCAAGCGTTCGGAAATATTTTTCCCGTGAACCGATAGACGCTCGATGCGGGCCAATTGTCCTTCGATCACCCGGCGGATCTTTGCACGCGGAGGCGCGTCGGCCCGGTCCCAGCTCAGAACCATGGGCTCGTTCGGAAGGACTTTGATCTCCGAGCCGTCATCGGTTCGGATGGCGAGCTCTCGACCGCCCGCCGCAATTTCAAGAGAGGAGAGTCTCGTAAAATAGCGGGATGTGGCCCCGGCCACAAAGGGTCCGAGCGGCTCCGCCCCATCCTCGGATGCGGAACCGGTCAAGATCAGGTCGTACGTCCTGGATTTTTCAAGCTCGGAGATGGCCTCGACAAAAGCCGAGCCGTCGGCCGTCGCTAACGCCTCAATGCGGTAAGCCGCATCGGCCCCGTAGCCGAGGGCCCACCGGAGATGGGACTCGGCATCCGGCCCGCCGGGCAGAACCAGATGAACCGTCACCGATGAAGGGTTGGCCTCTTTGAGTCGGATCGCCAGATTCAACGCGGATTCATCGGCGGGGTTGAATCGCCAGACGATTTCGGACAGACGCCCCTCTTTCAGCCGGGGAGCGGGGGCCGTGTCGGCCACCAGCCGGAGAAGACAGAGGATCCGCAGAGGTCGGGCGAGCCGGCCGGTCGGCCGCGATGGAGCCGCTGCCTTCCTTCCCATTCGCTCCAGAGCGGCGTCAGCCGCAACCGCCTCCGGCGCGTAGAGACCTTTCATGGCCCGCTCCGCGTCCCGATGGTGGCCTTGGTCGTACAGCGACAGGCGATGTTCGGCACGCCACACGGCGCGTTCCGCCAGGGTTAACAGGGGATCGATATAGGCCGCTCCCAGTTTTTCCCGGTTCTCCTTAAGCCACCGGATCCGATAAACCAGACAGTCCAGACGAAAAATCTCGCCGGCCATGTCGGCCAGCAGGAAATAAGTCGCCTGGAGTACCGCGTCCATCCAGACGGTGTCGCCGAGCCGGTCGGCCGCCGCCTTGACATGGACGCGAAGCGTCTCTTTCCAGAAAGCCAGGCGAGGGTCCGAAGGAAGCGCTTCGCTCCCGTCCCCCGTTCCTTCCGGCGTCGCGACCGGTCTCCAGTCCTTTGACATGGCGATCAGGTCTTTCAGGATGAGGAAGCGCTGAACCTCGTTCGTCCCTTCGTAAATATTCAGGATTCGCGAGTCCCGCCGGAGTTTTTCAACGCGATATTTTTCGGTGACGGCCGCCGGACCGTAAGCCTGCTCGATCAACGTGATCACTTCATGCAAATCCTCCGAGCAGACGTACTTGGCGATCGCCGATTCCATCCGAACCGACTCGGTTGTGTGACGGTCAAATAAGCCGACGAGGTGGAAGGCCATCGAGTCCGAGCCGAAGAGAATCGCCGCCGCTTCGCCCAACAAACGATCGCGTTGCGGTGTCGCGGGAACCTGCTCCCGGGCGTCCAGCAGCAACTTGCGCATCAGCGTGATCGAAGCGACGGCCAGACCGCAGCGGCCGACATTGAGCGTCTCGAGCGCGTTCACCTGACCGTGGCCTTCGTAGCCGATGACGCATTCCTTGGGAACGCGGACCTGGTCGATCGCGATTTCGTTCGTGGGCGAACCGCGCTGGCCCATTTTTCGCTCGTCGGCTCCCACCTTCAGGCCCTCGGCATGGCGGTCCACCATGAAGCCCGTCACGCCTTCCGGCGACTGGGCGTACAGGCAGTACTGGGTCGCCACGCGCCCGTTGGTAATCCACATCTTCGCGCCGCTCAATTCATAGTAGTCATAAACCGGTTTCCCTTCACGGACCCGGATCTGCGCGATGTCGTGAAAATACCTTTTTTGATCCTGGAAGAGGTAATAGCGCAGCCCTTCATCCGTGTCGTAATTATATTCATCGCACCGGATCGGAACGGATTCGTTGGTCGGAAGGTTGTAAACCATTCCGGACGGACCCGACCCGTCGTCAAAGCGAACCCGGTCGGCATCGATCAAGTATCTCGGCGCTTGCGGCGATGGAACGTCGTTGGTTTCGCCCTCCGTCAAATTGAAACGGTAGCGTCCATCCTCCAGGGGAGTCAACGGCCGGCTTATCGGGCGGGCCGTGGTTTTCACGCCGCCGGTGTCGGAACCGGCCGTCGGCTCGGTCAATGCAAAGGCGCTGATCCCGCCATGGCCCAGCTTCCTTAGGAAAAACTGGTGGGCCCGTTCGCGCCGCGGCAACTCATCCACCGCCTGCCGAACGGTCGGGGCCAGTTGATCGAAAAGGGCCTTGGCCGCGATCAGTCCCTGACGGAAGCCCTCCAAATCGCGGCGCTGCCCGGCGATCCCGGCGGCATAAAAAGCCTTGAGGAAATTGGCGGCGAGATACTTCACCACGCGCGTGTGCCGGATCCGCGAATCGACCAGAGCCATCAACTCCGTGAAGCCTTTCTTCAGACGGGCGGGGTCCGGCCGTCTCATCCCGGTGATCAGCCGGTCCAAACGATCCCCGATCTCTCCGAGTCGATGAGGGTGTCCCGTCAACGGCTCCAACTCCCGGGCCGCCAACGGCAGTTCTTTTTCAAGCCCGAGCAGCATCGGCGTGGTTCCGATGCTGGTGCTGGCCATGATGACCAGCAACAAGCCGGCGTCGCCGAAGCGGCCGGCCGCCGTTGTTAAGATATAATATTCCGCCTTCGACCAACCGCCGCCGCCAAATTCGGATGGAATGACGGTTGAAAAGTATCCGTTTTTCTTGAACCCTTCGAGCGTACCCTCTGGAATCCCATGAATTTTTTCAACGTACCGTTCGATATGCATTCCATCAAAACGCTTCATCCATATGTTCTCGACGAACCAGTCGGTGCAGTTCCGCCACCGCTCGCGGAGCGATGGATCGTGCAGCTGGATTTCGGGGACGAAACGGACCGAAGTATCAAACGCGGAGAGCAGGTATTGACCGGACTGATAAGGTTGTGACGAAGCAACGGGTGAAGGGTTGCAGATGGCTTCGTATTGCATCGGAAGATCGACCCGTTCGACCTCCGGCCTCTCCGGGAAAACCGTGATCGGCAACACGGTGGAGTCGCGCCGCCAGAATTCCATCGCGTCCACGGCTTGTTCGGCCAGGCCGACCAGAACGGCGCTTGCGGACGCGTCCCCTTCGACCGTCAGTCCCTGCTCGAGTCTTTCCTGCACCTTTAAGAGAACCCGGCGCGCGCCCAACAGCAACGCGGCCGCATCGCCGGCCTTGGCCGGATCGCTTTCGGGAAAAAGCCGCTTCCAGCGGGAAATATTTTCATCCCAGTGTTTCGCCGCCTCGGACAAGGGGCCGTTTCGAACCTCGCCCCATTGAAGGCTCGACGACGCATCCATGGCCTCGAGGGTCAAAGCGTTTTCCGGAAGGCGACGAACGAGACGTTCCGCGGCGCCGAACCCGGGGGCCAGATAGCGGAACAGGGCGCTGTCCCGATAGGCGCGGGACAGAAGATCGTCTTCGGAATAGGCAAAACCTCCGAAGATCTGGCCGGCGTCATATCCCATTTGACCCGCCTCCGGCCCGAAGGCCAAGGACGCCGCCGTTGCGCAAAGGTCCGACCATTCCGCGGGGCGTTCCGATGATTCCGAAGCGGTGTTCTCTTCCAAGAGTACGGCGAGGAGGAGATGCCATGCTTCGATACGGGCGATCATCGCTTTGACCGCACCCAGTTTAGCTATTCCGTCCCGTCCCTCGGTGTCCCGCATCTGGCGGGCGAACTGCACACGGCCGTCGGCATGTTCTTTGGCGCGACGGGCCAGATAATCCGCCGCTCCGAGAGCGACGGCGGCGTAGGCGATTCCAAATTGCGGGCCATGACCCACGGGCCAGCCCGGTCCCCGCACTTCCACGGCCTTGAATTCCAAACGATGAAGTCCGGCCGAGCGAAACCCGATGGCCGGAGTCGGGATTGTTTTAAGGCCGGGCCGATCCAAGGGGATCTCCCATGCCCGGTTTTGATATACCATGACCAGCGCGTCGGATAGGGCGAGCGGAACAAGTTCCAGGACCCCGTCGACGATAAGTCCCTCAGGGTCGACTCGGATTGAAAGAGAATGGCCATCCACGGCGCATCGGTCCGCATGGAGAGGTTGTCGGGCCTGTTTGAGTATTTTCAAGGCCTCGGTGCCGCGGGCCGCAAGAAGCCCCAAGGCCGGGCTGATCGCCGAGAACGCCCGAATTAAAGGATCCGCGTGGGCGGCGTGATTTATGATCAGAGAACGGAGACGCTCGCGCGCCTCCTCCGGGATAGGGAAGTCTTCCCATTCCTTTACGATGCGGTCCGGAAACAAGGCCGCGAGCCGTTCGTGAAGACCCGAATCAAACGGCGTCCCGTTGCGGTTTTCAAAAGCCGGACCCGAAGGCCCAAGGACGGCATCGACCGCTTCGATCATCGGACGGACCGTCTCGTCCCGAATCCGGCGTGCCGCCGATAAGGCATGGAACTCCTGGCCGGCCGACAGCTGGTGTTTGAGGTCCTTGGCATCCTCCTTAAGAACCAGCCGCCAATCGGCCTGGACCGGATCCGAAATTCCCAGAGTCGAAAATTCCTTGCGGATGTTCTCGGATGCGAGCAGCGTCTGAAGCGCATCGATGCGCCGAATCGTCATCGCGCCTATTTTTCGGGGCCATTCCCGTCGGCTCGCATCGGCCGAAGAGGGGAGATGCTCCACGGCCGTTTCAAGCGCACAAACGGCTCGTAGAACGGACGCGAGCGAATTGGACAAGTTTTCCAAAATTTCACGATGAGGCTTTTGTGGCGGGATCCCCGGTTTGAGGCGGGTTAAGGTCCGGGTTTCCTCGTGCGGAGGGTGGGGAACAACGGACGTGGCTTTTTGATTTAACAGAATCTGAATGGCTTCAGATTCCGGCCGATAGATGAGTCGATGATCGGTATGACGCCCCCAGCGCACCTGATCATCGGCGGCATGCCAGCACGATTCGCACTTGATGCAGTTTTCATAATTGACCGTCACGACGCCCCGCCCGACAAGGGGCGGATCATACTGATAAACCCGCGCCGGACAGACCGACCAAAGCGGGGACTGGGCAAGATCGCCGTGACGTATGAGCTCATCCGGCCAAAAGACGCGGATGTGTGAACGGGTTCCAATCCGGTACGTGTTGGTGGCCAACTTCGCTTCCAGGGAATCCGCCGTTTTGACCTGATCCAGATCCCGTAGGGTCTGCTGAGCCTGGATGTAATCCGCAACCGGGCCGCTCAAAATCTTCTCGACCGGCTGCCGAAGCAGATAATACCGGATGAAGTCGTATATAATGGATGACGCGGCGAGAAGCGCAAGGCAAGACGCGAAGCAGGGAAGTGCGATCCAATCGGTCAGCCTTAATCGCGCGAGAACGGACCGGACGGCCCGCCGGAATTTTTCGGACAACGGTCTGCCGTCGTTGGCATACACAATCTTCATTCCTTCGGCCAGACCGGGGGATAATTGGGTGAACCAGCCACGAATCGGCCACGGAAACTTTTGAACATCAACCTCCGGCTGATCAAAGATCTCGATCCTGAAAAGGAAACCGGGATCGGATGTTGACTCCGTCTTGGACAGATTGGCCGTCCATTGACGGAACAAAGAAAAATTCAGTCCGGAGGATAGGGCCGCGCCGAGGCCGGAGACCCGGATCATTTGCACGGCGTCGCTGAATATTTCGCGAAGGACTCGGGCCGATAAATGGCCGCGCAGGAAACGGGCCGCGTGACGCAATGGAGCGCGTGGTTGGGTCAGGAAATGAATCAATCCGCAGGCCAGATCGGCCGAGCGTCCGAAGAAGGCCTTGCTGGTCTCGAGGTATTCGGGCCAGGAAGATAAATACGCGGCATTTTGCCCGTAAACGCTCGCGTGCAACGGCTCAAGATAACTCTGCCGGAGCCGGTCGGCTGTGATCGGTCGACCGTCTTTGAGTAAAGCGCGGACGGCGCGGGCGAACAAGAGGCCGCTGGCCGAAGCAGGGCCGGTGAAATTCGGGTAGGGGAGATCGATCCCCAAACCGGTTGCGGCTCCTCCCACCGCAAGGCCATTTTCAACCAGGATCGGTTGTTCCTTGATTCCGCCGCTTCGAATCAGCTTCGTGCCATACGCCGATAAGGCGGCGCCCTTGAGAAGGGCTTTGAAATGGGGAAGACCGCGAAGCCATTCCATCAGCCGACCGTGATCGCCCCGATAAGCCTCCCTTAAATTTTCAAGGGGAACGACGTAGCCGAACGAGAGAGAGTCCCGGTTGGTATAGAGAAAGGCGCCGATATTCAAATGGACCGTCTGTCCCCCGATCTGAGCGTTTCGGATCAGGTATTCGTAAGCGCAGCCTTCTCCGGCTGAGAGGTGGAAGCGCTCCTCGATGGCGGCGGGCGGCAGCCTGAACACCGCCTTGACGCCCTGCATAAAATGGGGCGCGGCAGTTCGCTCCAGCCTCTCGCGCCGAACGAGGTGAGAGGCATCGCCTTCGGCAATAAAGGTTGCCTCGGCATAGACCGGTCCGTGCTCGGTTTCAACGCCGACCACACGACCGTCCCGTCGAATCAAGGAGGTAACGGTTGTTTGAGGCAGGAGCATCGCCCCTTGGGCCCGGGCCTGGTCGGCCCAGTAGGGGTCGTAAACGGGACGGAGGACGGTGTAACAATGGGGAAAGGTGACTTGATTTTGATAGGAGAACCCGACCAAGTCCAGGCCGTTGTGCAGGAAGATCCCCCTCCGGACCAGACGACGTTCATACGGGGCGGCCAATACGGCCGCCTCGCCGAAGGCATCCGCTTCGGCCAGGTTCTCCGCGAAATAAACACAGCCGGACCAGTTTTCGGCGCCGGCGTACGCTCCGGCTTCCAATACAAGGACGGAGAGCCCGGCCCGCGCCAGCGTCCCGGCGGCGGTTGCGCCGGCGGGTCCGCAACCGATCACGATGACATCAAAACGGAACCGTTTCATGGGTCCCTTCAAGAAAGGATGATCAAAAGCGTTGAGACGGATCTTTCCATGATCGGACGATAAAAGGCATTAAATCATCATATCATAGGGTCCTTTAACCTGCAAAATTTTCGCGCAAAAAAGCCCCGTTCAACCGGAATTGAACGGGGCTTTGGCGGAGAAAACCAAATTATTCCGATTCGGTTTTCAGAACAACGTAAAAAGCGCGGCTTT
>DATIYJ010000055.1 GCA_035517655.1 Nitrospiria bacterium
TGGTCCCAGCGGGATTCGAACCCGCGTTTTCGCCTTGAGAGGGCGACGTCCTGGGCCGGGCTAGACGATGGGACCCGGATTTATTATCATAGGGGCTTGCGTCGCCCCCTCCACCGGCAGAGCCGGATGGAGCCTCCCCCTCTCGCGCGCATTGCGCGCTGAGGAAGATCTTGGACGGCGATCCTGTGAATTTTCTACGGCGTCATGCTCAGCCCGAACATCCGAGGGAGCAGGGTCCCGACGAGGTAGCCCAGCAGCCCGGAGCCGGTTCCGATGATCATCACCTCGAGGCCGGCCCGCAGCGGATGCTTTCCGGTCACGCGCGCCTTGCCCAGTCCCACGACGAACAGCGTCGCGACGGTGACCGCGATCGAGACCCCGATCGCGGACATCGTCCCGATGAAGAGATAGGGGAGAAGCGGAACGATCGCGCCGAGCATGAACGAGACGCCCATGGTGAGCGCGTCCTTGGTCGGGCTGGCCAGGTCCTCCGGCGTGAGGCCGAGCTCCTTTTCGGTCAGCGTTTTCAGCCACAACTTCCGGTCGGACGCGACGCGCTCGGCCAGGCGCTCCGCTTCCTCCATGGTCAATCCGTCCTGCTGGTACAGCTCGATCAGCTCGGCCATCTCTTCTTCCGGGTGGGCGACGAGCTCCCGGGCCTCTTTTTCGATCTCGGCCGAATGCAGATCCTTCTCGGCCTTGGACGCGAGGTAGCTTCCGGTGCCCATCGCGATGGTCCCGGCCATCGCGGAGGTCAGGCCGGCGACGAAGACGATCGGCCGGTGGGAGGTGGCGGCCATGACGGAGGCGGCAACCGCCACCGTCGAAACCAGGCCGTCCTGCATGCCGAACACCACCTCGCGGATGCGCTCCAGCGTCGCGATCCGGCCCTTTTCTTCCTTGACCTCCGGCATGGCCGGACCGGTCCGGGCCGCGGGCCGCGCGGCGGGCTCCTCCGTCTTGGGTCCGGAAGACGGGGTCTCCGGCGTCCGGGGAGGCGCCCCCGATTTCCGTTCGTACTCCTTGAGCGCCTCGGTAAAAAGGCCGAGGTGGTAATGCTCCCGGTTCATCGCCACACGGAAGGTCTCGGCCGCGTCCGCCCGGCCGTCCTCCAGCGCCTCCTGAATCATCTTGGGATAGAGGCGTCCGGTTTCAAACTGCTCCGATTCGACGATGAAACGCAGGTTCTCCAGCGTGGACTTGACCTGTCCCACGACCTTGAGATGGCTGATCGCATGCGCCGTCTCGGCGCCGGCCACCTCGAAAAAGAGCTGGGCGATCTCGGGATGGTTTTCTTCCATGGCGCGGATGGCGAAGGCGGTGTAGACGCGGTTGGCCTTGGCCTCTTCCAGAAAGGCCACCCAAAGATTCCGCGTCGTCTTATCCATAAAGGATGCCCATTTTTAAAATAGCGCGGCTCGCCTCGCCCTCTCGCCCGCGCGGCCCGCCGGGTGAATGCCGGCCGCGGGTCCCTACTCCGCAGAACGGCGAATTATGACAGAGAAACAGGGACATGTCAAACGGCCCGGCGTCCGGCCGGCCGATTTTATCCTTGACTTTGACGGCGGTATTCTTTAGACTTGATGAAAATTTATGACGGGTTGCGTGGATAAGATCTGGCTCGTTGACCAACGGTGGCGGAGAATATTGTCGTGTTGGACCGGCTTTCGTCAAAGCTGGAAAGCATCTTTAAAAAACTCAGAGGCCGGGGTGTCTTAAGCGAAAGCGATATCGATGCCGCACTGAAAGAAGTCCGACTCGCCCTTCTTGAAGCCGATGTCCATTTTAAAGTCGTCAAGGATTTCCTGGCCGCCGTCCGGCAAAAGGCGATCGGCCAGGAGGTTCGTGAAAGCCTAACGCCCGGTCAGCAGGTCGTCAAGATCGTTTGGGAAGAGCTGCGCCGCTTAATGGGCGAGGACGTCTCCGGCGGAAAGCCGCTGCACCTGTCGGCCGACCCGCCGACGGTCGTGATGCTGGTCGGCCTGCAGGGATCGGGCAAGACCACGACGGCGGCCAAGCTCGCGCATCGTTTCAAGCAGGAAGGCCGGCGGATCCTGTTTGCGGCGGCCGACCCGCGGCGGCCGGCCGCGGTGGATCAACTGGTGGCCTTGGGCCGCCAGATCGGGGTCGAAACGCAGACCCAGCCGGCCGACGACGCCGTCGGCGTCTGCCGCGAAGCGCTCGCGCGGGCGAAGGACCGGCACGACGATCTGCTCATCCTGGACACGGCCGGACGGCTGCATGTCGACGAAGCCCTGATGGCCGAGCTCAAGCGCGTCAAGGCCGAGGTGAATCCGCACGAGGTCCTTCTCGTGGCCGATGCGATGACCGGTCAGGACGCCGTCAAGATGGCGGAGCAGTTCCATCGGGAAATCGGTCTGACGGGGATCATCCTGACCAAGCTTGACGGCGACGCGCGGGGCGGGGCGGTCCTGTCGATCCGGGCCGTCACGGGCGTTCCGGTCAAGTTCATCGGCGTGGGGGAAAAGCCCGAGGCCCTGGAGCCTTTTCACCCGGATCGGATGGCCTCACGGATCCTGGGGATGGGCGATGTCCTCTCCCTGATCGAGCGCGCCGAGGAGGTTTTATCGAAGGAGCAGGCCGAAGCCGCCGCCCGGAAGTGGCAGACGGCCGGATTCTCGTTCGAGGATTTTCGGGACCAGCTCCGGAAAGTCCGGAAGATGGGTTCGATGGAAAACCTGATCGGGATGCTGCCGGGCGCGGGCCGCTTGATGGCGAACGTTCCCGCGGGCGGGGTCCCGGATCGGGAGTTGACGCGCATCGAGGCGATCATCAATTCCATGACGGCGCAGGAACGCGGCCGTCCCGATCTGATCGACGGCAGCCGGCGCAAACGGATCGCGCGGGGGAGCGGGACCACGGTGCAGGACGTGAACCGGCTCCTCAAGCAGTTCCTTCAAATTCGGAAATTCATGAAGACGCTGTCCCGCTCAAAGGGGCGATCGGGACTGGCGAATCTTTTGCGGTCTCTGTAGCGGCGGCGGAATTCGGGGCGTCCGCCGGGCCTCAGGGACCTTCCATCAACCCGGCCGCCAGCGGGCGGCCGTCATCACCGGTCCCCGAGGGGACCGGAAGAAAGGAGTCGTACCGAGCGTGGCAACCATTATTCGTTTGACCCGAAAGGGAAAGCACAAGAGGCCGTTCTACCGGATCGTCGTGGCCGATTCCCGCATGCCGCGGGACGGCCGCTGCCTCGAGATCATCGGCAACTATGATCCCCTGGCCGATCCGGTCGCGATCCGCTTGAAAGAGGAGCGGGCCGTGGCGTGGCTCAAAAAAGGCGCGCAGGTGTCCGACACGGTGCGGCAGTTGTTTACGAAGGCCGGCGTGTATCAACAGTTGAAGACGGCAAAGTAAGGGAGGACCGAGCGCAGCACGGATGTGACGGCCGGATCCTCCTGGAACCAACCCGCAGAAGTTCGTTCTCCGAATGACGTTGACGTTCGTCTACTGCACGGAGTGTGAGGATGGAGGTGGCCCCGATGAAAGAACTCATCGAATATATCGCGAAGTCGCTGGTGGACAAGCCGGAATCGGTGTCGGTCCGGGAGACCGAGGGGGAGAAGACGACGATCATCGAGCTTCGCGTCGCGCAGGACGACCTGGGCAAGGTGATCGGAAAACAGGGGCGGACCGCGCGGTCGATGCGGACGATTTTGAACGCCGCAGGAACCAAATTGGGCAAGCGATGCGTTCTGGAGATCCTCGAGTGAGGACCGGGTGTCGGCCGACGACTGGGTCGTGATCGGGCAGATCACGAAACCGTTCGGGATCAAGGGCGGGCTGAAGATCCGGCCCCTGACCGACGATCCGGGTCGGTTTCAACGGCTCCCGGAAGCCGTGCTGGAGGCCGCCGACGGAACGCGACAAACCTGCACGATCGCCGAAGCCCGCACCGACCGGGAATCCGTGATCCTTTTCTGTCGAGAGATCGGGACCGTCGAAGAAGTCGAGCGCTTTGTGGGGGGGACGGTTCGAATTCCCCGTTCCGCGATGATTCCGCTTCCCCCCGGCTCCTACTTCCAGCACGATCTGGTCGGGCTTCGGGTGTACCTGGAAGACGGCCGCTATCTCGGCGAGATCCGGGAGATCTGGCCGACCGGGGGCAACGACGTGCTGGTCGTACGGGACGGCGAACGGGAACGGCTGATTCCGGCCGTCAAAGCGATCGTGGCCGAAGTCGACCTGACGGAAAAGCGGATGGTTCTTCGTTATATGGAAGGATTGCTTGATTTATGATGAAGTGTGATATTATAACCCTTTTTCCCGATCTGGTTCGTCCGGTGCTGGAGCAGGGCATGCTCCGACGGGCCGTTGAAAAAGGGCTGCTCGACGTCCGGGTTCACAACCTCCGCGACTACACGCGCGACAAGCACCGCACGGCGGACGACCATCCCTACGGAGGCGGGGCGGGTATGGTTCTGAAACCGGACCCCATTTTCAGGGCCGTCGACGCGATCCGGTCCCGGGGGGAAGCGTCGCGGCTGATCCTCACCTCGCCGCAGGGAAGGCGCTTCGGACAGCCGCTGGCGGTCGAGTTCGGCCGGGAGGAGCGGCGGCTCGTTTTTATCTGCGGCCGCTACGAGGGCGTGGACGAGCGGGTGCGGGAGGGCCTGGAACTGGAGGAGATTTCGATCGGGGATTACGTCCTGACGGGCGGCGAGTTGCCGGCCCTCGTCATGATGGACGCGGCGGTCCGGTGGGTGCCCGGCGTGCTGGGCGACCCGGAGTCGGCGCGGGAAGACTCATTCGCCGGAGCGCTGCTGGACTACCCGCATTACACGCGTCCGGCGCTGTTCCGCGGCCTGAACATTCCCGAGGTTTTGATCTCGGGAAATCATGCGGCCATCCAGGACTGGCGGCGAAAGCAGGCCCTGCTGAATACGTTTCAGAAGCGTCCGGAGCTGCTTGAGAAGACGGTTCTGACGGAAGAGGACCGGAATACGTTGGAGGAGTTGAAGAGGGAAACGGGCGGGGATGGCCCCCGCCGAGCGGATCCATTCCGTGTGGAACGGTGGGGATCGGGAGGAGGGAAGTCGTCATGAATCGGTTGGATCGAATCGAGCTGGGAATGAAGAAGGCCCAGATTGCGGCATTCAAAGTAGGGGATACCGTTCGGGTCTCCGCCAAGGTGATGGAAGGCGAGAAAGAGCGGGTCCAGGTGTTCGAAGGCGTCGTGATCGCCCGGAAAGGCGGCGCCCATCGCGAGACGGTCACGGTGCGGAAGATCTCGTTCGGCATCGGCGTGGAAAAAGTGTTCCCGCTGCATTCGCCGACCTTGGAAAAAATCGAGGTGGTGAGGGAGGGACGCGTCCGGAGGGCCAAGCTGTATTATCTGCGGACGAAGCAGGGTAAAGAGGCCAAGATCGCGGAACGGGAGTACGCGCCGGGCCTGGGCGAGAAGGCCCCGGCCTCCGAGCCGGAGCCGGAGGCCGTCGCGGCCAAGTCGGAAAAAAGCTGAGGATGGGTTAGTCCGCCCATTACGGTGGGAATGCCCCCGGTTCTGGACCCCAACAGGAGGGAGAAGGCCGATTTACCGGAACCCGGGTCGGCCGGCGTTGACGATCCGGATCGCACCCGTTTCGAGCGCATCGCTTTCGCGCAGGGGTTTCGGCGCATCGCCGGGCTGGACGAGGCGGGACGGGGTCCGCTGGCCGGTCCGGTGGTCGCGGCCGCCGTCATTCTGCCGGAGCATCTTGTTCTTCCCGGCCTGCGCGATTCCAAAAAATTGACCGCCCTGCAACGGGAACGATTCTTTGAAGCGATTCACGGACGGGCGACGGCCGTCGGCGTCGGGGTGATCGGCCCGGAGGTGATCGACCGGATCAACATCCTGCAGGCGACGGTCCGGGCCATGATCCGGGCGCTGGAGGATCTGGCGGTGTCGCCCGATTATCTGCTGATCGACGCCTTGACCGTCCCGGGCGTCGCGATTCCCCAAAAGGCCCTGATCCGGGGGGACGATCGGAGCCAGAGCATCGCGGCCGCCTCGGTGATCGCGAAGGTGACGCGGGATCGTTTGATGCTGGAATGCGATCGCCGGTACCCGCAGTACAACTTCCGCGCCCATAAGGGCTACGGCACGGCGGAGCACCTGGAGGCCCTGTCCCGGTTTGGGCCCTGCCCGATCCACCGCCAAAGCTTTCGCCGCGTCCGGGCTGATGATGACGGGGCGCCGCCGCGGCAGACATGAAACAAGGTCCTCGCATGCCCCCCGAACCCCCGCGTTCGCACCGGCGGAGCCGGACGCTCATTCGAGGCGGATCATGAGTCTTGAAACGCGGGCCTTCGGAAAGCAGGGGGAAGCGGAGGCGGTCCGTTTTCTGGAAGGACGCGGCTACCGGATCGTCGGCCGGAACATCCGGGTCGGGCGGGGCGAGATCGATCTGATCGCCTACGATGGGGACGTCCTGGTTTTCATCGAGGTCAAGGCCCGGCGCGGCGACCGCTACGGCGGGGCATCGTGGGCGGTGGACGCGCGAAAGCGTCGGCAGCTAACTTATCTTGCGGAGGGATATATGGCCCGACGCCGGCTGCGGGATTGTCCCTGCCGTTTTGACCTGGTGTTGATTCAAGGATTCACGAACCGGGCGTTCGAGGTCGATCTGATCCGGAACGCATTCGAGGCCGGAGGGGATTCCCGTTTACGATGATTACAGGGCTGAACACGGATGTCGAGCATCAGGGCAAAATCTATCACGTTCAAACCGAGGACACCGGCCGAAAAACCGCGACGATCGTGACGATTCTCTTTCAGGCCGGCGCGATCCTGGCCTCCCGCAAGACCGCTTACGCCGATATCGTGAACGCCGAAAACCTGCCGGCCACCCTGAAAGACATGATGAACGAGCAGCACAAGAAAATGATCGAGGATCTCCAGACGGGCCGGGTTTCACTGGAGACGAGCCGGCCCGGGACGAAGCCCGCCGCCGTCCAGCCTCCCGCGGCGAGCAAGGCCCCCGAGCATCGCCCCCCGCCGGCATCGGGCGGGAAGAAGAGTCTGGACGACATGATCCTGGACTATCTGGCGGCCCGGGAGGAGCGCAAGAAACCGTAGCGAATGATCCAACTCTTTCACGTGTACAAGTCGTACGGCCGTCACCGCGTGGCGTTGGAGGATATCACCCTGCGGATCGAGAAGGGTGAATTTGCATGGCTCACCGGCCCCAGCGGGGCCGGCAAATCGACGTTGCTGAAGCTCCTCTTCGGGTTGGAACAGCCGGATTCCGGTCAGATCGTGATCCAAAACAGGAACGTGGCCCGGGTGAAGGCGTCCGGTCTGCCGCTCCTCAGACGAAGCATCGGTTTCATCTTTCAGGATTTCAAACTGCTTCAGAAGAAAACGGTCTTTGATAATGTCGCGGTGGCCCTCCAGGTCGCGGGGGCCTCGCCGGCCGAAATTCGCAGACGGGTCTCCGAGGTGCTCGGCTCGGTCGGCCTCGAGCATAAAAAAGACCTGATGCCGACCATGCTCTCCGCGGGGGAGCAGCAGCGCGTCTGCGTCGCCCGGTCGATCGTGAATCATCCGATGATCCTGCTGGCGGATGAACCCACCGGGAATCTCGACGCCGAACTGACGGCCGAGATCTTCGAGTTGTTGAAAACGATCAACGCCAAAGGAACGACCATGCTGGTGGCGACGCACAACCGGGAGGTCGTGTCGCGCATCCGTCGCCGGGTGATCGGCCTCAAAGAGGGGAGAGTCGTCGAGGGGGGCGCCTGATGCGTCAACTCCGGTATTTTTTGAAAGAGACGTTTTTAAACCTCCGGGCCAACAAGTCGACCACGCTGATCTCGATGGCCACCATCGCCTTTACGATGATGCTGTTCGGGGTTTTTCTCCTCTTGTATTTCAACCTCGACGCGATGGTCGTTTCGCTCCAGCAGGAAATCAAGGTGATCCTGTATCTCCGGGACGGGCTCGCGGAAAAAGAGAAGGCCGACCTGGAAACAAAACTTCGGGCGGAGCCCGGCGTTTCCAATGTCGTGTACGTTTCAAAAGAGCGGGCCCTGGAGAACTTCCGCCGGTCTCTGGAAGGCCAGGATATTCTTCTCAAGGGGCTGGGAGACAATCCGTTGCCGGCTTCCTATGAAGTGACGCTGGAAAAAGCCTACCAGTCTTCCGAGGCCGTCCGGCGGCTGGCCCTGCGCTTGAAGGGGCTGGACGGGGTCGACGACATCCAGTACGGCCGCGATTGGGTCGACACCGTCAACGCCGTTCTGGAAACCGTCCGGGTGGGCAGCGCCGTGATCGGGTTGATCCTCGGGCTGGCGGCGGTGGTGATCATCTACGGCACCATCGGCCTGACGGTCTGGTCCCGCTTGGAGGACATCGAGGTGCTCCAGCTGATCGGCGCCACCCGCGCCTATATCCAGATGCCTTTCCTTATGGAGGGGGCGTTGATGGGTTTGTTCGGCGGCGTCGTCTCGATCGCTTTGCTGCGGGGGATCTTTGAACTGGCCCAGAGGCGGCTGGCCGGAACCGGCGGGTTTCTGGGCGGCCAGATGGATTTGATGTTTCTGCCGGCGTCCTGGCTGTTCCTGGTCCTGGCGGTCGGCGTCGGACTGGGCTGCACGGGGAGTCTGCTTTCGATCCGAAGATTGTTATGAGACGGGTCTTGATCCGGATGCTGTGGGGTCTGGCGATTCTCGTCCCGGTTCTCTTGCTGACGGGACTCGGCCGGTCCGCCGAGTCCGAGCCCGATTCGGCTTCAAAAAAAATGACGCAGGAAAAACAGGAACTGGACCGCTTGAGGCAGGAGATCGATCAGCAACGCCGGAAGAACCGCAGCGCGGTCAAACGGGAGAATTCGATCCTGGAAAATCTGGAAGAGGTCGATTACCAGCGCACGCTGAAAAAGAAAGAGCTCACGGTGGTCAATCTCCAGTTGATCGAGCGGGACCAGGAAATCGAACAGCTGGATCGCGACCTGCGATCCCTGCAGAGCGAGATCGAGGCCAATCAAGGGCGGGTCCGGGAGCGTATCCGGGTCTTGTATCAGGAGGGGCGGTTCGGCGCGTTGAAGATTCTGTTTGAATCGAAGGATCATTATGATTTTCTGAGGCGGTATTATTATCTGACTTGGATCTCGAACAAGGAAGGCGAACTGCTCCGGAGCTACCAGTCGGCGGTGGCCCAGATGGAGCCGAAGGAAACCGCCCTGCGCCGGGCCCGCGCCGACCTTCTGGACGATAAGACCGAAATCACCCGGAAGCTGTCCGAGATCCACGACGAAAAGAAGAAGAAGGATCTGCTGCTGGCCAGCATTCGGGATGAGAAGTCGACCTCCGAGCGAACCCTCCGTGAATTGGAGGAGTCGGCGACCAAACTCAAAGACCTGATCCAGGAGCTGGAAACCGAGCGTCGCGCCCGGCGGGAACACCCCGCGGCCGGCGAATTCGCGCTTCAACGCGGTCATTTGGATTGGCCGGCGCCGGGTCGGGTGGTCACGTTGTTCGGCCGTCAGAAGCATCCTCAATTTGACGTCTATATTTACCGGAAAGGGATTGAAATCCAGTCCAGCCAGGGCAGCCCGATCCGCTCGGTTTACAGCGGGTCGGTGGTGTACGCCGACTGGTTCCGGGGTTACGGGCTCTTGGTGATCATCGATCACGGCAAAAATTATTTCACCCTGTATGCCCATGCGGCCAAACTTCTGGTCTCGCCCGGCGACCAGGTCTCCCGACGACAGATCATCGGAGAGATCGGGGACACCGGCTTGACCAGCGACAACAATCTTTATTTTGAGGTGCGCCACGGCGCGGACCCGTTGGATCCCCTGTCCTGGCTGAAGCGCCGGTGAGTCTGCCGTCGTAATTATCGGACGTTCTCTTTTGGGAGGAAACCATGCACAAGCAGCAAAAAACCTTGATCGGCGTTGTCGTCGTCCTTCTGATCACCGTATTCGCCACCGGCCTGATGGTCGGTCAGGGGCTTCGGAGCGCGCTTTCCGCGGAAGCCGAAGTCTATGAAGAGCTCAAAATATTTGCGGAGGTCCTGTCCCTGATCCAGAAGAACTACGTGGAGCCGACGGACAGCAAGGATCTGGTGTACGGCGCCATCCGGGGGATGCTCAACACGCTGGATCCGCATTCCGCTTTTATGTCTCCGGACATGTACAAGGAAATGCAGGTGGACACGAAAGGAGAGTTCGGCGGTCTGGGGATTCAGATCGGGATCAAGGACAACCGCTTGACGGTCATCGCTCCGATCGAGGGAACGCCGGCGGACCGGGCCGGGATCAAGGCCGGGGATTTCATCATCAAGGTGGACGGGGACCCCACAAAGGATATGACCTTGATGGAGGCCGTGGAAAAGATGCGGGGGCCGAAGGGCACCAAGGTCAAGCTGACCGTCGAGCGGGAGGGAGCCGACGAGCCCATCGTGTTCGATCTGGTCCGGGAAACGATCAAGATCGACAGCGTCAAGAGCAAGATGCTGGACAATCACATCGGATACATCCGGCTGAGCCAGTTTCAGGAGATGACGGCCACGGATTTGGCCGCCGCGTTGAAGAAGTTGAAGGAGGATAAGATGCAGTCCATCATTTTAGACCTCCGAAACAATCCGGGAGGGCTGCTGACCGCGGCGGTCGAGACCTCCGAGTTGTTCATCCCGCCGGGCAAAGTGGTGGTATCCATTAAAGGCCGCGATCCGAAGAAGCAAACGGACGAGTACCAATCCAGCAACAAGAACCCCTACGATAGTTATCCCATGATCGTCCTGGTGAACGAGGGGAGCGCCAGCGCTTCCGAGATTGTGGCGGGCGCCATGCAGGATTGGGGTCGCGCGATCATTCTTGGAACGCAGACGTTCGGGAAAGGTTCCGTCCAAACGATATTACAGCTGTCCGACGGTTCCGGCCTGCGGTTGACCACCGCCAAATATTACACCCCGAAGGGGCGTTCGATTCAGAACGTGGGGATTACGCCGGACATCGTCGTTAAGCCGTTGCAGGTCAAAGGGTCCGGGCAACCCCCTCCCGTGCTGCGTGAAAAGGACCTCGAAAGACATCTGAAAAATGAAACCGCCGAGCCGCGTTCCGGGAATGCCTTGAAACAGGAACCCGCGCCGCCATCGAGCGAAGGGTCACCGGCGCCCGAGGGAGAAGACGTCCAGCTTCAGAAGGCGATTGATCTTTTGAAAACATGGGAAATATTTAAAGACATCAAGCCGGTACAAACGGCGAGCTGATTTTTAAAAAAAAACTTGACACCATAGTTTCTATGGTGTAGATTAGCACTCACTTGAACGGAGTGCTAATCAATTTCATGAGACGATAGCACATAAGACAATAGAAAAGGAGGAATGGATCATGACGGTACAGGCGACGCAAAAGAAGGGGGAGGTTTCGATGAAATTCAAACCGCTCAAGGACCGCGTGTTCGTGAGCTATTCGGAAGAAATGGAAAAAACGCCGGGAGGGATTTATATTCCCGAAGCGGCCAAAGAAAAACCGCAAAAGGGTAAAATTGAAGCGGTGGGCAGCGAGGTCAAGGGATTGAAAGTCGGGGACGTCATTTTATTCGACAAGTATTCCGGCAGCAAGATCAACATGGATGGAACGGATTACTTGATCGTCAAGGAAGAGGATATCCTGGGTATTTTTGAAAAGTAAAGACGGTTCACTATTATAAACCGATCGATCGGATGGAACCATCATCGTTCCATTCGACACATCCAAGGAAAGAGGGGATTCTATGGCAAAGCAGATGCTGTTCAGTGATTCGGCCCGTGCGGCCGTTCTTCGAGGAGTCAACCAATTAACGGAAGCGGTCAAGGCCACGCTCGGACCGAAGGGAAGAAACGCAATGATCGACAAGAAATTCGGCGCGCCGACCATCACCAAAGACGGCGTGACGGTGGCCAAAGAAGTCGAGCTCAAAGATCCCTATGAGAACATGGGCGCGCAGCTTGTCAAGGAAGTGGCCAGCAAGACCAGCGACGCGGCCGGCGATGGAACCACGACCGCGACGGTGCTGGCCTGGTCGATCTTCAAAGAGGGTGTTAAGAGTGTGTCGGCCGGGGCCAACTCCATGGAGCTGAAGCGGGGCATCGACCGGGCGGTCGAAATCGTCATCGAGGAGTTGAAGAAACTGTCCAAGCCCTGCCAGACCAAAAAGGAAATCGCGCAGATCGGCACCATTTCGGCCAACAGCGATAAAACCATCGGCGAGCTGATCGCCGAGGCCATGGAAAAAGTCGGAAAAGACGGCGTCATCACGGTCGAAGAGGCGAAGAGCATGACCACGACGCTGGACGTGGTCGAGGGGATGCAGTTCGATCGCGGCTACCTTTCACCCTACTTCATCACGGACCCGGAACGGATGGAATGCACGCTGGAGGATCCCTTCATCCTCATCCACGAGAAGAAAATCAGCGCCATGAAGGATCTCCTCCCCGTTCTGGAGCAGATCGCAAGGTTGGGGAAACCGTTCCTGATCATTGCGGAGGAACTGGAAGGGGAGGCCTTGGCCACCTTGGTGGTCAACAAGCTGCGCGGAACGCTTCATTGCGCGGCGGTGAAGGCCCCGGGATTCGGCGACCGACGGAAGGCGATGTTGGAGGACATCGGGGTTTTGACCGGCGGCCAGGTCATCTCGGAGGAACTGGGTCTGAAGCTTGAGAACGTGAAGATCACGGATCTCGGCCGGGCCAAACGGATCAACATCGACAAAGACAACACGACGATCATCGAAGGGGCCGGGGACCATGCCAAGATTCAGGGGCGGGTCAAGCAGATCAAGGCCCAGATCGAGGAGACCACCTCGGATTATGACCGCGAGAAACTCCAGGAACGCCTGGCCAAGATCGTCGGCGGCGTGGCCGTGATCAATGTGGGCGCGGCGACCGAGACCGAGATGAAGGAGAAAAAGGCCCGCGTCGAGGATGCCCTGCACGCGACGAAGGCCGCGGTCGAGGAAGGAATCGTGCCCGGCGGCGGCGTGGCTCTTCTGCGCTGCATCCCGGCCCTGGATAAGCTCAAGCTCGAGGGCGATCAGCAGGTCGGCGTGACGATCGTCAAACGGGCCCTTGAAGAGCCGATTCGGCAGATCGTGATCAATGCGGGTTTTGAAGGTTCGGTGGTGGTGGAGCGGACCCGTAAGGAGAAAACCAACGTCGGTTTCGACGCCATCAGCGAGACCTATGTGGATATGGTCGAAGCCGGGATCATCGATCCAACCAAGGTGACCCGGACGGCCCTTCAGAATGCGGCGAGCGTGGCCAGCCTGATGTTGACCACCGAGGTGATGGTGACCGAGTTGCCGGAAGAAAAGAAAACGCCTCCCATGCCCGGCGGCGGGGGCGGAATGGAAGGAATGTACTAAGAGCGGTCGGTTGGAGATCAAAGCCCCCGCCCGTCAAACGGCGGGGGCTTTTTCTTTCCGCGCAATGGCGGGGATCAACGGTGGATTGACACCGTGTGGAAAGTGGTATAAAATTTTATCATTTCAAAAAGGGGGACGGAAAGGGGAGATTCATGGCCAAACCGCTGAAGGTGGATTCGCAGAACTGGGATCAAGAAGTGTTGAAAGGTCAGGGACTGACCATGGTGGATTTCTGGGCCGTGTGGTGCGGGCCGTGTCAGATCATCGCTCCCGTTGTGGATGATCTGGCCCTGGAATACGAGGGCCGTTTGCGCGTGTTCAAACTCAATACGGATGAAAATCCCGACGTGGCCAGCCGGTACCAGATTATGGGCATCCCCACGCTTCTTTTCTTCAAGGATGGAAAACCGGTCGACAAGATCGTGGGTGCGGCGGCGAAGAAGCAGTTCAAGGACAAGATCGACTCGCTCTTGGCGGTGAAGTAAACGGGCCTCCGCGTCCTCACCCTTTCGAGAGTTCCATGCTGCGCGAGCTGCGCATTCAAAACTTTGCCATTATTGATCGTCTCGAAATTCGGTTTCATGAACAGCTCAATGTCCTGACCGGGGAAACCGGGTCGGGGAAGTCCATCGTGGTGGACGCCGTGGATCTCCTGTTGGGAGGCCGCGCGTCCTCCGAGCAGATCCGCACCGATTGCGACGAGGCCGTCCTGGAGGCGGCCTTTGACGTTTCAAGAGACGGTCCGGTGGCCGCGCAACTGGTGGAAATGGGTCTCTCCGGCAATGCGGATGAAGACCTCATCATCCGTCGCGTCATCTCGCGTTCCGGAAAAAGCCGCGCCCAGGTCAACGGCGGCCTCGTGACCCTCGGGCAGCTTCAGCAGGTAGGCAATCTGCTGGTGGACATTCACGGCCAGCACGAGCACCAATCGCTCCTTAAACCGGAACAGCAGTTGTATCTTCTCGACGCCTTCGGCCAACTCCTGCGTCTTCGCGAAGACTATCATCGCCGCTACCTCGCTTTTCAAGCGGTCCGGTCGGAGCTCTCGGAGCTGGGAGCCCAGGAGCAAGAGCGTTCCCGACGCGAGGACTTCCTCCGCTTCCAAGCGCGCGAGATCGAAACGGCCGGCCTTTTTGCGGGGGAGGATGCCGGTCTGGAGCGGGAGCGCAGCGTCTTGGCCAATGCCGAACGCCTGGCGATGCTGGCGGACCAAGCCTATCAGGATCTTTATGCGGCGGACGGCGCGATCATGACCCAGCTCGCGCGGGTCGAATCCTCGGTGGATGAGCTGGCCCGTACCGATGAGCGGATGAAGGATGTTTCGGCGTTCTGTTCCGAGGCCTCGGCCCAACTCCGGGAAGTCGCGGGACGTTTACGGGATTACAAGGAGGGCATCGAATACGATCCAAAACGACTGGAGCAGATTGAAGAACGGCTGCATTTGATCGTCTCGCTCAAAAAGAAATACGGCCCGACGATTGAAGGCCTTTTGGAGTTTCGGCGGAAAGCCGAGGAAGAGCTGGCCGCTCTTTCCACGCACGATGAACGCGTCAAGTCTCTCGCGGGAGCCTTGGAAGAGGGGCGTGCGAAATGCGCGGAAATGGCCAAACGACTGACCCAAGAACGCTCCCTCGCTGCGCGTTCGCTGGAAAAAAAAGTTGAAAAGGAACTCGCTCAGCTGAAAATGGGCCGAACGAAGTTTAAGATCCGGATGGGGTCACGGGATGGGACGGAAGCGCTCGGATCGACCGGAGCGGAAGGGGTCGAGTTTCTTGTGACACCCAACCCCGGAGAGGAAGCCAAACCGTTGGCCCGGATCGCTTCCGGCGGGGAATTGTCCAGGATGATGCTGTCCTTGAAATCCATCCTCGCCGCCGTCGATCGCGTGCCGACCCTGATTTTTGACGAGGTCGACGCGGGAATCGGCGGCGGCGTGGCCGAGGTCGTGGGTCAGCGTTTGAAAGCGTTGGCCCGGCATCGCCAAGTTTTATGCATTACCCACCTTCCCCAGATCGCGAGCCAGGCCGCGGTTCACTTCACGGTCGAGAAATCGTTATCGAACGGGCGTACGGTGACCAAGGTCAAACGGTTGGAGAAGGAGGACCGCGTCGAGGAAATCGCGCGGATGCTCGGGGGACGCGAACTGACCCCGACGGCCTTTAAACACGCCCGGGAAATGCTTAACCTCGCGGCGCAATAACGGGTTCTCTCACGGGTATTTTCCGAACGCCCAAAACCTTCAGATCGTCATCATCACCATGATGGCCGAAAGAAGGATATAGAACGGAAGAAATTTCGGAGGCGTGACGAAGACTTTTTCGATGATCAGATAACCGAGTACGAGACAAACCATCAAAATGGTCGCTGTGTTTCCCATCTGGAGTCCTTTCTAAAGCAAAGCGCTACTCGCTCGCCGAGTCTTGAAGCCCGATCATTTGAAAACGCTTCGGGAGGATGTCCTCCCCTTTTTCCTCGATAATTTCCAACAGGAGTTGGACCAGGTAAGGATCAAACTGCACGCCCGCGTATCGCTTCAGCTCGGCCACGATATCACTGATCGGAAGGGCCTTGCGGTAGGGTCGGTCCGTCACCATGGCATCAAAGGACTCCGAAGTGGATACAATCCTCGTCAGGATAGGGATGGTCTCTCCTTTCAGACCGTCCGGATAACCCGTCCCATTGTAAAATTCATGGTGATGGCGGATGATCGAGATGACGCGGTGCGAGAGTCCGATGGGGCTGACCAGCTCCACTCCAATTTCAGGATGCTGGCGCATCAAGAGCAGTTCCTGTCTCGTGAACGAACCTTCCTTGTAGATGATTTTAGAATCCACACCCAGTTTGCCGATGTCGTGGAGATAGGCGCCGACCTGGAGGTCCCGCAGCTCGGCTTGACTCAGCTCCAATTTTTGAGCCAACAGGTTGGAATAGTAATTGACGCGACTGGAATGGCCATGGGTAAAGGGATCCTTGCTTTCAAGGGTTTCCGACAGGACCCTGACAAATTCAAGGTGGTTCCCCGATGGAAACGAACCGCCGGGTTCTTTAACCCGATCGAACACTTCTCTCAACGATTCTAAAAATTCGGGTTTTTCGGTGATCGAATGACGCACTTCCTCGATGGTGCTGTCGTACCCGACCAATCCGCCCAGTTCACTGAGGAAGTTTGTCAGGTGGTCCCGCTGTTTCTTTTGGGCCAGAATCCGGTTGATAACGGAAATGATCTCGGTGACATTAAACGGTTTTAAAAGATAGTCGGCGGCTCCATGACGGATGGCGTCCACCGCCGTTTTCAAGCTGCCGTATCCGGTCAAAATGACCACTTCCACACGGGTCTTTTCCTTTTTGATCTCCCGGAGGATGTCGGTTCCTTGAAAGCCCGGCATCTTGAGGTCCAGAATTACCAGGTCCACATCCGCTTTTCGTAGCATTTCCAAGGCCTGGTGACCGTTTTCTGCGTTGTATACCCCATAGAAGGGCTTCAGAATCATATTTAAGGCTTCACGCGGCCCTGCCTCATCGTCAACGATCAAGATACTGTGTCGCGATTCCATTGGTACCTCCACTGGCGGGGCTAGCCGCATTCAGCATGATTGGTTGAAAGTGTTTCTCACTCTAAATATAGCAACTCCTATGCCGTGAAGGAGACATGGGTGAAGGTTTTATGAATTTTGAGAACCTCATGGTTTTCCAAGGGAAACACGGAGTGGTCATCATTGATGCGATTGTCATTAAGCCGGCGACACGACGGTCGATGTACATATTTGATCGGTCCTTCTTGGCTTCATAACACAGATTAATGGAATCAATGGGATAGATAATTTAGATCCATTGTTCCATTTTGTGCATTCCCGTCTATTCTTGTGTGTTAAATGACGTACTTTATCCCGTTTTCTCACGGTGGGAAGAGGTCTTTGCTGAAGAAAATGATGTATGACCGGTAAGGGTGATTCCGAGGGCATCCATTTTATATTTTAAAACTCTTCGTGTAATTCCCAGAAGACGAGCAGTCCGGGTCTGGATATAATTGGTTTTTCGGAGGGCCGACTCAATGATTTCGCGCTCGAACGATTTGACGGCGTCCGAGAGAGAGACCTGACCGCCCATGGCTTTGTCCTTCAGCGTATTCGTTCTCCGTCGGGTTTGGACCTGCACGGGCAAATCGCCCGGCCCGATCGTCGGGCCCGCCGATAGGGTAACGGCTTGTTCGATGACGTTCTCGAGTTCTCGCACATTTCCAGGCCAGTCGTATCGCATCAAGTAGATCAGCGCTTCTTTATTCAGCGTTTTTACGGTCCGGCCATCTTCATTCGCTTTCTTGGCCAGGAAATGATTGGCCAAAGGCGGAATGTCTTCCTTCCGGTCGCGCAGGGGAGGCAGGTGGATGGGGAGGACGTTGATCCGGTAATAAAGGTCTTCTCGAAAAGTCTTGCGGCGTATGGCTTCTTCCAGATCCTTGTTGGTCGCAGTGATCAGGCGCAGGTCCACTTCGATCGTTTCCGTTCCGCCGACCCGGGTGAACTCCTTCGACTGGAGTACACGGAGCAGCTTGGCCTGGGTCGCCGGACTGAGCTCGGCGATCTCGTCCAAGAACAACGTTCCGCCGTTCGCCGCTTCAAACTGCCCCATTTTCCGGACCGAGGCGTCCGTAAAGGCGCCTTTTTCATGGCCGAAAAGCTCGCTCTCAATCAGGCTGTCCGGGATCGAGGCGCAGTTCAACGCCACGAACGGCTTGACCCGTCGGGAGCTGTTGTAGTGAAGCGCACGGGCCACCATCTCCTTTCCGGTGCCGCTCTCTCCGGTAATGAGGACCGTCGTCTTGGTATCCGTCACTTGTTCGATTTTCAGAAAAACCTCGCGCATGGCCCGGCTCTTGCCGACGAGATTATCGAAACTGTACTTCTTGCCTACTTCCGACCGGAGGTATTGTACCTCCCGTTCCAATTCGTGAGCCGTGACGGCTTTGTCGATGGTCAACCGGAGTTCTTCGATATCGAAAGGCTTGTTGATGTAATCCGTTGCACCCAATTTCATGGATTCCACGGCCGTTTTCACCGTTCGGGTTGCGGTGAGCATGACAATGGGAAGAGAAGGCTCGACTTCGCGAAACATCTTCAATAAGGTTAAGCCGTCCATGTCCGGAAGAGCTATATCCAGAAGGATCAAATGGATCTGGTTGCGGTGGAAAAGTTTGAGGGCCTCTTCCCCGTTCGGGGCCCAGATAAAACGATAGACCGGCTTAAGCGCGATCTTGAGGGATTCGGCCACAGAGGTTTCGTCATCCACGATCAGGACGGTTTTCATGCCATTTCCTTCAATTAAGACTCGATTAACCTTAATAATTTTACAACCTTTTCGGGTTTCTGACAAGGAACTGAAATCAATCGTGAATGGGTGTTTTTAAACGAGGGGCGGTTTCCCGCGGGGAAGGGGACTTCAGGAATGGGGTCGGGCGGTATCCGGGCGGCTTCCGGTAATTAACACAACGGTTACATTATCATCCCCTCCTTTATGGTTGGCCAGATCGATCAACCGTTGACAGGCGGCCTGAGGTTTCGCAAGGAGTTCGGGACCGTTCATGCGCAATTCTTCATCGGTCAAAAGATTGCTCAGACCGTCCGAACAAAGGAGAAGAGCGTCGCCTTCCATGAGCGGCACGGACTTTACGTCCACCTCGACTTTCATGCTGCTGCCGAGCGCCCGCGTGATCACGTGCTTCAACGGGTGTTGATTGGCTTCGTCGATTTTGAGCAGTCCTTGTTGGATGTAGTCGTTAATCAGCGAATGGTCCTCCGTCAATCGGTCGACCCGGCCGTTCCGAAACAGGTAAGCCCGGCTGTCGCCGACGTGGGCGACATACGCGGTGTCCTGGTCGACCAGAACGGCGACCATGGTGGTTCCCATTCCGTTCAGCTTCGGATTGGCCCGGCTGGACTGAAAGATTTTCTCATTGGCCAAGTGCCCGGCCGCCACCAGCCGTCGGACCGGCAAGGGGAGGTTTCGGTCGATATCGGCCGGCCAGGTCACTTCGGAGGATTGGACGCTTGTCCGCATGAACTCATGCATGATGTCGACCGCCATGTGACTTGCGATCTCCCCCGCGGCATGGCCGCCCATGCCGTCGGCCACGATGAAGAACTGGAGGTCCTGAATAACGGCCCAAGCATCTTCGTTCGATGAGCGTACGCGTCCGACATCCGATTGGCCGAAAGCTTTAATCTGCATCGCCACGCACCCGTTATAACATATTATAATGCGCCGGATCAATTCCGGAATTGCTATCGTGGGGATTCGCGTCGAGGGTTCAATGATATTCCCGCACGCCCTTTGGCCTCCAGGCGGGAGAGATCACGGCCTTGTGAGGATGGCCGGCGATCAATGTGCCCCAGCGGACGGTCCGCTCGCCGTACCGATCGTTGATTCCATCCATCGTCGCGAGCAGTCGGTTGCGCCGCCGTTCTGTTTCAAACAACGGAAGCTGTCCTGTATCCGGGATCAATCCGGACAGGCCGACGCCGACCAAACGGACCGCCTGCTCCAACCGGACGGTCCCAAGGATCCGTCGCGCCGCAAGAAAGATTTCCAACCCGTCGTTCAAAAACGATTTGAGCCGGCGCCGGCGGCTGAACGTTTGAAAGTCCGCATATCGAAGCGTCAGCGTCACGACGTTTCCCCGGTAACGGTTCCGACGCGCGCGCCGGCCGACCATCTCGGCGAGCTCGATCAGGGGGCGTTCGATCTCGCCCGCCCGGCGGAGATCGCGCGGCAGCGTCATACTGTGGCCGATCGACTTGGCTTCCGGTTCTTCCCCGCTCGGGACGACCGGACGGTCATCTTGTCCCAGGCCCATGGCCTTCAGGGAGTAACCGATGATTCCGAAGCGGCCGATCAACCGTTCAACGGGAGCCCTTCCCAACTGGCCGCAGGTCCGGATCTCCATGTCGGCCAAGGCCCGGTCCAGATTGGGGCCGATTCCGCAGAGCGCCTTCACGGGGAGGTCTTCGAGCAGGATCGGTACGTCTTTCGGGTCGATCCGGACCAATCCGTCGGGTTTTTTAAGGCCGCTTCCCAGTTTGGCCAGCGTTTTGTTGGGCGCGATTCCCACCGACGCCGTGAGCTGCATTTCCCGCCGGATCCGGCGTTTGACGGCCGACGCGATGGCCTCGGCCCCCCCGAAAAGGATCAACGAGCCGGTGATGTCCAGAAAGGCCTCGTCCACGGAGAAGACTTCCACCAGAGGAGTGTAGTGAAGGAAAATCGTCAAGAGCCGCCGGCTGACGTCGGTGTAGCGTTCGTGATCGCTCGGCACCACGATCAGCGCCGGGCAGAGCGCCCGGGCCTCCGGGAGCGTCATGCCGGTCTTGACGCCGTAGGCCCGGGCCTCGTACGAGGCCGTCAGCACGACGGTGCGGGCGTTGGCGCCGCAGACCGCGATCGGTTTGCCCCGGAGGGCGGGATGGACCCGCTGTTCGACCGAGGCGAAAAAGGCGTCCATGTCGACATGCAGGAGGGTGCGGTCCGTCATGATAGATAGGGCCTCGCGCGGATCTTTACTTCACGGGAGGAGGATCCGGCTCGGGGCGGCCTCCTTTCGGATCGCTTCGGCCACCTCGGGATGGAATTGTTCGATGAATCCCAAGAGGCCCCGCAGGAACTGGTGCGACTGGAGCCGCCCGTCCAAGAACGACCGGGCCATCTTCAGGTAGGCGTCGACCGCTTCGACGGATGTTTGTGCGCCGATTTCCTTGACCAAGGGTTCCATTTCCTTCCAAAGCGCTTCGCCGAAGGGCGACCGGGCCGATTCAGGGAGGGCCAGGGGGCTTAGCCGTCTCCGGAGGTCTTCCATTCCGGAGATCGCCTCGGCGTCCGTTGCCGTGCCGCGCGGGGCAAACTGCTTGAAGATCACGACCTCCATCACGGAAAGGAGCGTGACCGTCCTTTGATCCTTCAGCGCCTGGAAAACGCGGACCCGTTCGGCGGAAAAGGTCTGGGCCGTCCGTACGCGCTGATAGCCCTCGTGCGTCGCGAGGTAGACGCAGTCCGAAGGGCACGCGATCCGGGTCAACCGGTGCTCTCCGCAGCAGCGCGGACAGATCAAGCCTCCTAACGCCGGGCAGGATCGTTTGCCTTTGGCTTTATGACAGTAAACGCAGGAAGCCATCCATCACCGAATCTAATTCAAACGAGATTCATCCGGTCGTATCGGCGGGCTCTGTCCTTCGGCGGCTCCATCCGTCCCAACGCCGCGTGCTCCGAAGATTAATCCGGGGAACCTCTCTTAATCATATCCGTGCCGGGTTTCGGAAAGTCTACCCGAATACCCCGGCCGGGTCAAATCGGGTTCGGGTCTCATAGATTCTCCGGCGACCAGAGATCAAGCTGCGCGGGCTTGATCCGGGGCGATGCCGGGATCAGGGGCCGGCCGTGGAGGAGCAAATATGGCGCGGCGCGCTTCATCACGACGCCCAGTCGGGTCAAGTGCCGGGCATCGGTGATGACCGAAGAAGGGCGCAGCTCCGCGATTCGTTTGGCCGAGATCGGACCGATCCCCGGCACGCGCAGCAGCCGCTCGTATTCGACCTTCATAACCTCCAAGGGGAAGAACTCGGGATGGCCCGTCGCCCAGGCCAGCTTCGGATCGACGGCCATGGGCAGATGGCCGCGGCCGTCAAACACCAGCTCCGAGACCGAAAAACCGTAAAAGCGCATCAGCCAGTCGGCCTGATACAGCCGGTGCTGCCGCAGAAGCGGGGCGGGCGGAAGATGATCGAGCGGGGTATCCGGAATCGGACTGAAGGCGCTGAAATAAGCCCGACGCAGACCGATTTCCCCGTAGAGCCGATCGGTGGCGGAGAGCAGGTCCTGATCGGTCTCGCCGGCCGCGCCCACCACAAACTGAGTGATCTGGCCGGCCGGGATCAGGCCGGGATATTCCTGCTTGAGCCGCTTGACCCAGACCATTCGGGTGAGCATATCGTCCAGGAAACTTTTTTTGGCCGAGAGCCGTGCGAGATGCTGGGGCGTCGGGGCCTCGAGATTGAGGGAGACGCGGCTGGCCAGGCGCAGGGTTTGTTCCACTGCCGCGGGGCCGGCCCCCGGCAGGATCTTCAGATGAATGTATCCCTTGAACTCATATCGTTTTCGAAGAATCTCGGCCGTCTGGACCATCCGCTCCTGCATCGTATCGATCTTCCGCGTGATGCCGGAGGAGAGAAACAGCCCGTCCACGAACCGTTTCCGGTGGAGCATCATAAAAGTCCGGGCCAGCTCTTCCGGGGAAACGTAGGTGCGGGGCACGTCGCGGCTCGCCCGGTGCTCGCAGTAAAAGCAGTCGAACTCGCAGATGTTCGTCTGGAGAACCTTGAGCAGTCGGACGGTCTTCCCGCCCCCCACCGGGCTGACATGAATGCCGCCGGGAAGACCTGCCTGTCCGGCAGGCAGGAAGCGTTCGGGCCCCTTCCTCACGGGGTTCCGGTGGCGTTGATCGCGGCCGTCCGGCGCCGTGATGCCTTGCGGGGTAAAGCAGCCGGGGACGGACTGGCCGGCCGAGAGCTCATGCTCTTGCGCGGCGCCTTCCCCTAGGATCGCGAGTTTTTGGATTGTGTCCATGACGTCTCCTCGATCATATCGCTTGTAGGGGCGTAGCATGCTACGCCCCTACGGTCGTTCATGTTCAACACGGTGCACGCGGGCGCCGTGTTCCTACGCGCATCACATCGGGCTCACGGTCATCAACCTCCAGGAAAGGGCCGCGGCGTCGTAGGTCAAGTCATAAAGGTTCGCCCCGTCCGTCACTGCGAAGTGATGGAAAACCCGCTGTCCGTCCCGGACTTTCCATGCGAAGGTCACCCGTTCCACGCTGTATTTGCGGTTGTTCCAGACGAACCATTTCGGAACGACGGTCTTCTCGGGATCAAATACCACGCCCACGGTTACGGATTCTCCGATCTCGGTGATCATGATTTCCCCTTCCTTCACAATTTTCGTATAATCGCCACGACCTTGCCGAGCACGCGAACCTCTTCCTGGTCCGGTTTCACCACGATCGCGTTCATCCGGGCGTTCGCCGGCTCCAGCCGGATCGCGTGGCGGTCCTTGTAAAACCGTTTGACCGTGGCCTCGTCGTTTACGAGCGCGACCACGATTTCTCCGTTGCGCGGCTGGGGATGGGGCCGCACCACGGCCAAGTCGCCCGAATGGATGCCGGCCTCGATCATGCTGTCGCCCGTGACCCGGAGCACAAACGATCCGGGCGGCGCGAGGCTCCGGTCCAGCCGGAGGTGCTGTTCCGCCTCTTCCGTCGCCAGCAGGGGGGCGCCGGCCCGGACCCGGCCCACCAGCGGCACGACGACGGTCGGGGAGGCGCTTTCCCCGGACCACCCGACCACCTCCATCGCGCGGGACAGTCTCGATCGGCGGCGGATGTAGCCCTTGCCCTCCAGGGCGGCCAGATGTTTCTGCGCGCCTTTGGGTCCCCGCAGACGGAGATGCCGGGCGATTTCCCGCACGGTGGGCGGGAAGCCGTTTTTCTCGCAGCTGTCCTTGATAAACGCGAGCACGCGTTCCTGTCGTCGGGTCAGCGCCCGCTCGCCGCGCTCGCGCGGCGGGTCCGTATTTAGCATCGCGGTTTCATGCCGTCGTTTCATTGGGTCTACATTTGTAGACCATACTACCCGAATCGAAAGGTCTTGTCAAGCGCCGCAGTAATCCGGGTCTTGTTCCAACGGAGATCGCGCCGTTCTTCGACGGAAATTTTTATTGACAACGAGGGTTCAATATGATAAAAAACGCAATGAATTTGACTCGGTCCGAAAAATCCTGGAAAGCCTTCCATCCCTCAGTGAGGTCGGAAACAGTTCAGGGTCGTCCAGTCCCTTGAATCCGTAAGTAAAACGAGGCTAAATCAGACTCCATGCACCACCTCCATTTCTTGCCCCATGATCATTCTCCAAAGGAGGGCCCGTATGTCCTTTTATCCGTTCCCCGTGGCGTTCCCCGCGGGGGTTTTGATCGTTCTTATTCTGGGTTTTATGGTACTGATGGGATGGTCCCCGCCGGCGTCGGCGGTCGGGAACCTGCAACTGGGTCCGCTTGAGCTTCATCCGGGCTTTCAGATTTCCGAATCTTATGATGACAACGTTTGCCGGACAAAGCAGAAGCTCTGTCAGGACCCCCAGGATTCGACCCCCGGCGCGACGAAGGACGGGAAGGACGAGTTTAGCGTCTTCAGCCCGGGGCTCCAGGTCGCGCTTCCCTTTTTGGGGAACAACCGGTTTGATGCCGAATATCGGGGAGACTTTGGACGGTACAACACGTTTAAGACCGAGAACTACAGCGACAACGACGTGCAGAGCCATCTGGCGATCCATCTCCCCGTCGGGCTTTCGCTCCGGATGAATGAAGACTGGACCGACGGCCATGACGCTCCCGGCTATGCCCAGAACATCCTGATCGATTTCTACCATCGGAACACGGCGGGGGGCGAACTTGGGATGGAGGTCGGACCGAGGCTGCGGATGGCCGTCGATTACACGAATTTGAAACTGAACTATGTGGACGACGCCCGGAACGGATTCCGGGACCGGACGGACAACACCGTCGGCGGAACGATTTATTACAAGTTTATGCCGAAAACGTCCGCGCTGCTGGAGTACGATTATACCGCCGTGAGTTTCGACCGCTTCAACGCCGACTTATTCTCGGTCGACAACCGGGTCCAGCGCGGCTATCTCGGTCTGACCTGGGACGTCACCTCGCGGTCGCAGGGGACGGTGAAGGTCGGCTATACCCATAAGAACTTCAAGGAGTCCGACCTCGACAATTTCAAGGGGGGCATCGTCTCGGTCGGCCTGAGTCATGAACTGACCGCGCGCACCTCGCTGCGCTTCGACGGCGTGCGGGACGTTCAGGAGAGCAACATCGTGAACCAGCCGTACTACCTGACCACCGGCGGCCGCCTGGAGCTGATCCACCAGATTCATCCCAAGGTTTCATTCAACTTGCGGACCGCGTTCAGTCGGGACCAGTATCCCGACGCCGATCCGGGGCAGACCCGGCCGCGGCTGGACGACACCTGGGACACGGGCGCCCGCTTCGAGTACCGTCCCCGGACCTGGCTGAATCTGGGGCTCGGATACGATCATTCCGACCGTCGTTCGGTCTTTCGTGATTTTGGATATGTGGACAACCTGTACACCTTCAGCGTCGGGGCCGTTCTGTAGAAGGGCCTCCGAGACCGCCGCCGTGTTTCGGCGGATCATCGCCCTGCTGATCGGCGCGGGGCTGGTCCTCTCCGGCCCGGCGTGGTCCCAGGACTATGTCCTCGGGCCGCGCGACGTCCTCAACATCACCGTGTACGACCACAAAGACCTCGAAACCAAGGTCCGCGTCAGCGAAGACGGGAAGATCACGTTTCCGCTCCTGGGCGAAATCGCGGTGTCCGGCCTCACGGTCCAACAGCTCGAGCGGAAGATCACGGCCCTGCTGGCGAACGGCTACATCATCGATCCCCACGTCGGCATCTTCGTGGAGGAGTTTCGCGTCGTGGTCTACGTGACCGGCGAGGTCAACAAGCCGGGCTCCTACCCCTACGAAGAGGGCATGACCGCCATCAAGGCCATCAGCCTGGCCGGCGGACTGACCGAGAAGGCGGCCGACGGAAAGATCACGGTCACGCGGAAGGCGCAGGGCGCGCAGGAGACCACGCTCCAGGTCGGGCTGCACGACCTCATCCGGCCCGACGACGTTCTGCAGATTCCGGAGAAGCGGTGGGTCTACGTGACCGGCGAGGTCAAGAAGCCGGGCTCGTATCTGTACGACGATCAGATGACGATCCTGAAGGCGATCACGCTGGCCGGCGGGCTGACGGACAAGGCCGCGCCGGGCCGGACGCAGATCATCCGGAAGAAGGACGGGAAGGAGGACACGATCCGCGTCAAGATGGAGGATTCGATCCTGCCGGAAGACGTGATCGTCGTCCCCGAAAGTTTTTTTTAACGTAGAGGCAGGCCCCCGTGCCTGCCCGATGTAGGGGCGCAATTTATTGCGCCCGATCGATGAGGCGAACATGATCCAAGAACCCGAAGTCCATCTGCGCGATTACCTCCGCGTCCTCTACAAGCGGCGCTGGACCGTGATCGCCTTCTTCGTGATCCTGGTCAGCGTCGTGGCGGTGGGCACCTTCACGGCCCGTCCGGTCTACCGGTCCACCGTTCAGATCCTGATCGAACGGGAGAATCCCAACGTGGTCTCGATCCAGGAGGTGCTCGCGATCGACGCCACCGCGACCGACTACTACCAGACGCAGTACGAAATCCTGAAGAGCGAGACGCTCGCGCGGCGGGTGATCGGCCGGCTGCATCTGGACGGCAACCCGGAGTTCCGGAGCGCCGCCGGGGCCTCGGGAGATCCGGCGGATGCCGAGATCGGGAGCCGGCGGCTGTTGAACGCCTTCCTCGCCCGGCTGACGGTCAGCCCCATCCGGAACAGCCGGCTCGTCAAGGTCGAGTATGATGCAAAGGACCCCCGCCTCGCGGCCCTGGTCGCCAACACGCTGGCCGATGAGTACATCAATTACAACATGGAGCTCAAGCTCAAGGCGGCCCAGCAGGCCAGCGACTGGCTCCGCAAGCGCGTGGACGAGATGCAGACGAAGGTTCAGGAATCGGAGGAGGCCTTCGAGAAGTTCAAGGAAAGCATCCCGAACCAGATCACGGCCCAGGTCGAGTCCAAGGCCGGGTCTTCCGAGGCCATGAAGGAGATGGAGTCCCGTCCGGAGGTGGTCAACAACAAGTTTATCCAGGAGCTCCGGACGGAGGAGATCCAGCTGACCGCGAAGCAGTCGGAGCTGTCGAAAAAGTACGGCCCGAAGCATCCCCAGATGATCCAGATCCAGTCGCAGCTCGCGACGCTTCAGGACAAGCTGGAGCGCGAAATCAAACGGCTCGTGGGCGCGGTCAAGATCGAGGAGTCGCCGCAGTACCTCCTTTTGAAACGCGAGATGGACGCCAACCGCCAGCTCTTCGAGGTCCTGCTCAAGCGGCTGAAGGAGACGGACCTGACCGAGAATCTCCCCCGGAGCAACATCCAGGTGGTGGATCCGGCCCAGGCGACCCAGATCCCGATCCGGCCGAGAAAGGGCATGAACCTGCTGCTGGCCGTCATCGTCGGGCTGGCGATGGGGGCCGGGCTGGCCTTCTTTTTCGAGTACCTCGACAACACGATCAAGGGGCCCGAGGACATCGAGCGGGTGATCGCCGCGCCCCTTTTGGGGATCGTGCCGTCGGCCGGGCGGAAGAAAGCGGTCCATCCGATCGAGACGATCCTGTCCGCCGAGCCGAAGTCCCCCCACGCCGAGGCCTACCGGACGATCCGGACCGGCGTTCTGCTCTCCTCCGCCGAGCGGCCGCCGAAGACGGTGCTGGTCACCAGCCCCGGCCCGGTCGAGGGCAAGACCACGACCGCCGTGAACCTGGCGATCGCGATGGCCCAGGCCGGAAGCCCGACGCTCCTGATCGACGCCGATCTCCGCAAGCCGAGGATCCACCAGATTTTCGCCCAGGATCGTCCGAAGGCCCGCCGCGAGAAGGCCGACGAAACGTGGGACGGCAACGCCAAGGGCCTCGGTCCGGTCCTGGTGGGCGGGACCACGCCCGAGGCCGCGATCCGGCAGACCCCGATCCCGTTGTTGAGCGTGCTGACCTCCGGACCGATCCCGCCGAACCCGGCCGAGCTGCTGGGCTCGCAGCGGATGCGGGACCTGATCGGCGAGCTGGGCCGGAAGTTCGACCGGATCGTGATCGACTCCCCGCCGCTGGTCCCGGTGACGGACGCCACGCTGCTCGCGACCCTCTGCGACGGCGTGGTGCTGGTGGTGAAGGAGTCCCGCACCACGAAGCGGCTCGCGATCGAGGCCCGGAGGCGGCTGGCCGACGCCAAGGCCAGGCTGCTGGGCGTCGTGCTCAACGACGTGGACCTGAAGAAGGACGGCTACCATTACGATTCGTACAGCCGGTATTACGGAAAGGATGAAAAAAGGGTAAAGGATTAAAGGGGAAAGGGGATTAAGCGGCCTGCCCCATACCCCCTAATCCCTCATCCTGTTTTGAGCCATGATCGACATCCACTGCCACATCCTGCCCGGCCTCGACGACGGCGCCCGGACGATGGAGGAGGCGCTGGCGATGGCCCGCATCGCCGCGGCGGACGGGATCGACACCCTCGTGGCCTCGTCCCACATCACGCCCGGGGTTTACGACAACCCCCCGGAGCGGATCGCGGCGGCCGCGGAGGCCTTCGGCGAGCGGCTGGTCGAGGAAGGCATCCCGATCCGGATCATCCCGGGCGCGGATGTCCGGATGACGCCGGAGCTGCTCGACGGGGACGGCCGCTGCCTTTGCATCAACCGGGACACGCCGTATTTCCTGTTCGAGTTCCCGCACGATCTCGTTCCGCCGGGGAGCGAGCGGCTCGTCGAGGCCCTTCGCGGCCGGGGGCGGGTGCCGGTGATCACCCATCCCGAGCGGAACACGGAGCTCCAGCGGCGGCCGGAAAAACTGGAGCCCTTCGTCCGGATGGGCTGTCTCGTCCAGATCACGGCGATGAGCCTCACGGGCGGGTTCGGGTCGCGCGCGCAGGCCGCCGCGGAGCGGTTCCTGAAGGAGGGCCGCGCGCACCTGATCGCGACGGACGCGCACAATACAATAACGCGGCCGCCGATCCTTTCGCGCGCCGTCCGTCGGGCGGAGGCGCTGGTGGGCGCCGCGGCGGCGCGGGCGATGGTTTTTGAGACGCCGGAGAAAATGGTTAGGGGACTGAGGGTGGAGGTTTGAGGCGGGCATGGCTCTCGTTATCCAATTCGGAATCATCGCGTTGCTTGTCTTCGCGCCGCTGGCCTTCGGCTCGGTCGAGGTCTGGGCCCGGTCGGTCGTGGAATTGGCCGTCTTCGGCCTGGCCGGGCTCCGGTTGGTCGGGTACGGCTTCGGACGGAATACGACGGCGGGGCTGCCCGGGCCGGTCGCGGTCCTGCTCGCGTTGTTCGCGGGCTGGGCGCTGGTCCAGCTGGCCGCGCCGACCTCGCTCTACCCCCGCGGCACGCGCGGCGCGCTGGTTCTCGGGTCGGCCTACGTCGCGCTCTTCGCGCTGGTCGTCTCGACCGTCCGGACCGAAAGCGAGATAAGGCGGCTGACCCTGGCCTTGATCGTGACCGGCTTCGGCGTCGCGCTGTTCGCCATCCTCCAGAAGTACGCCTGGAACGGGAAAATCTATTGGCTCCGGACGGTGGCTGCGGGCGGCTCGCCCACCGGCCCCTTCGTCAACCGGAACCACTTCGCCGGCTACATGGAGATGCTGATCCCTCTCGCGGTCGGCTATACCGTCTCGGAGTTCGCGGGCGCGCCGGCGATGGGCGACACGGCCTGGCGGCGCTTCGTCGACCGGCTGACCCACGAGCGGTCGAACCGCTTCGTCCTCCTGTTGTTCATGACGCTGGTGATGTCGGCCTCGCTCGTCTTAAGCCTGTCCCGGGCCGGGATCGTGAGCTTCATCGCGGCGCTCGTCCTGATCGGAGCGGTTCTCGGGCTCGGCCGGACCGCGAAGCGGTGGGCCCTGCTGCCGGTGGCGCTGGCCGCGCTGCTTTTGATCTCGCTCGCCTGGTTCGGCCTGGGGCCGCTCATCGACCGCTACCGGACCCTCATGGATCTTCCCGACGACCGGTCGATGACGGGACGGGTCGCGGTCTGGAAGGACGCCGTGAAGATCGCGGAGGACCATCCTTACATGGGATCCGGCCCCGGGACCTTCGGGGCGGTCTTCCCGGAATACAAGACCGTCCCGGACCCGGTCTTCTACGAGCACGCGCACAACGACTACGTCCAGCTGCTGGCCGAGACGGGGACGGTGGGCTTCGGCCTGGGCCTCGGGACGCTCGGGTTCCTCGGAGGCTTTCTCCTCGCCGGCGGGCGCGCGCGCCGGAACCCCCGGGCGAGGGCCCTGCTGCTGGGCGTCGCGACCGGGATGGCCGCGATCCTGATCCACGGGCTGAGCGATTTTAATTTCCATATCCCGGCCAACGCGGCGCTGTTCGCGGTCCTGTCGGGGCTGGCCTGGAATCTCGCCCGGCCGGAGCGCCCGGAGCCGGCGACCGCGCCGGCGTCCCGAGGGCGGCGCCCGGCCGCGGCCGTCGCGGGGCTGCTCGCGGTCGGCCTCTTGATCGAGCAGACGACGGCCGCGCTGGCGGCCGACCGGAAATACCGTTGCGGTTTGGAGCTGGAGAAGGCGGGAAAGCTCGATCCGGCCGCGGAGGATTACCGCCGGGCGATCGGCTGGGACCCGTCCCATCCGCTGTACCACATGGCCCTGGGCGGGCTTTACGAGCGGCTCTATGCGGGGGGCGACGCGTCGGTCCTTCCGGCGGCCCGCTCCGAGTTCGAGCGCGCCGCCGCGCTGGGCCCCACGATGGCCGAGCCTCGCCTGAACCTGGGCTGGATCCGCGCGCAGACGGGGGAGGCGGACGCCGCGACGGAGGAGTTCGAACGGGTCCTGACGCTGGACCCCACGAACCCGCTCTATCAGCACTACGTCGGGCTGTGGTTCGCCGCGACCGGCCGGGCGGACCGGGCGCTTCAACTGGCCCGGCGGCTTCGCGAGAACCGGCAGGACGGGATGGCGGCCGAGATTGAGGAGAGGCTGAAGAAGACGTAATGTGCGGAATAGCCGGTATTCTAAAATTCGGTAGTCCCACGGCGGCCGAAGACCTCGCGGCCGTCCGGCGGATGATGAACGCCCAGATCCGCCGCGGGCCGGACGGGGAGGGGCTGTTCCGCGACGAACGGGTCGTCCTCGGGCACCGGCGGCTTTCGATCATCGACCGCTCCGACGCCGGCCGCCAGCCGATGTCGAACGAGATCTGCGTCGAGTGCGGGCGGGGCCGCGGAAGCGTCTGGGTGACCTACAACGGCGAGATCTATAATTTTCAGGAGCTCCGGGATGAATTGATGAACCGCGGGCATCTGTTCCGCTCGAAAACGGACACGGAGGCGCTGGTCCACGGCTACGCGCAGTGGGGCATCGACGGCCTGCTCGCGCGGCTCCGCGGCATGTTCGCCTTCGCGCTCTACGAAGCCTCCAACCTCCAACCTCACGCCTCACGCCTCTTTTTAGCCAGAGACCGTTTCGGGATCAAGCCGCTTTATTATCATCGCGATCGCGAGCGGCTGATCTTCGCCTCCGAAGTCCGGGCCCTCATGAAAAGCCGGATGGTCCCGGACGAGAAGAACGTCGAGGCCCTGGTCCGCTTCCTTCAGCTCGGGTCCGTGCCGGCGCCGCTGACGACGGTCAAGGATGTCCTGTCCGTTCCGGCCGGACATTACCTCGCGGTCGCCGACGACCGCGAGGAGCTGAAACCGTACTGGGTTCTTTCCACGCATCTTCGCCGTCCTCCGGCCTCCAACCTCCAGCCTTCGAACGTTCCGATCTCGACCACCCGCTCGCTTCTCGAAGATTCCGTCCGCCGTCACCTCGTCGGCGACGTGCCGCTCGGGCTGTTTTTAAGCGGCGGGATCGATTCGTCCTCGATCGCCGCGCTGGCCGCGCGCTTCCATTACCGGCCGCTCGCCACGCTCTCGGTCGTTTTCGACGAACGGGACTACGACGAGGCCGGCTACGCCCGTCTCGTCGCGGAGCGATACGGGACGGACCACCGGGAAGTGCGGCTTCGCGCCGGGGACTTTCACGGCGAGCTCCCCCGGATCTTCGACGCGATGGACCAGCCGACCATCGACGGCGTCAACACCTACTTCGTGTCGAAGGCCGCCAAGGAAGCCGGACTGACCGTCGTGCTCTCCGGGACGGGAGGCGACGAGGTCTTTCTCGGCTACGACCATTTCAGGAAGACCGCGACGCTGGAGCGGACGCGCCGCTTTCTTGGCGTCCTTCCGCTCCGTGCGCGGAGAACGTTGATCCGCGCGGCGATCCGCGCCGGGCTGCCGTCGAAGGCCTCCGGACGGGAGAAACTGACTTATCTGGACGCGCCGTCCGACGGGAACCTGTACCTCCTCTTCCGCGGCCTCTTCGCCCCGCGCCGGATTCAGGATCTGCTTGGGATAAGCGAAGCGGAGCTGGGGCCGTACCTTTCTCAGCCTCCAACCTCCACCCTCAAGCCTCCGACGCCCACATCGCTTCTCGCTTCCTTCGCCCTCTTCGAGTTCGGCCATTATCTCCAGAACCAATTGCTCAAGGACATCGACATCATGAGCATGGCCCATTCCATCGAGACCCGCGTGCCGTTTCTGGATCACCGGCTGGTGGAATACGTGGCGGGCCTTCCCGACAGGGTGAAGCTCCGGAGAGGCGTCAACAAGCCGCTTCTCGTCAAAGCGCTCGGCGCGGACCTTCCCCGGGAAGTCTGGAAGCGTCCCAAGATGGGATTCACCTTTCCGTTCGGGGAGTGGATGAAAGAGCGGGCGGACGAGTTGCAAGCGAGAAGCCTCGAGCAGAAAATTTTCGACCGGCGGGCCGTGGAGTGCGTTTGGGATGAATTCAAGAAGGGCCGGGCGCATTGGTCGAGGCCGTGGGCGCTGGTGACGAGTCAAACCTTCATGACGCGAAGGAACGATTAGCCCATGTTGTACGAAGATGTCTTCCGAGCGCTTGCCGAAAAGAAGATTGACTACGTGGTGGTGGGCGGCGTGGCCTTGGTCCTGCACGGCGTCGTCCGTTTGACGGGCGACCTCGACCTCTTCGTGAGGCTCGAGGAGGCCAACGTTCTGAAATTTGTCGCGGCCATGAAGGAGCTTGGATACAAGCCCAAGGTTCCCGTGAAGGCCGAGGATTTGGCCGACGCGGCTCGGAGGCGCCGGTGGCGGACCGAAAAGGGGATGCGGGTCCTCAGCTTTTATAACCCGGCGAAGCCGATGCAATTGGTCGACGTGTTCATCGACGAGCCGATTCCCTATTCGGAAGCCCGCGAAGGAAGGAAAGCGTTCGAGGCGGCCGGAATACGGATTCCGACGGTGTCGGTCGAGCATCTGAAAGCGTTGAAACGGATCTCGGGACGGCCGCAGGACCTGGCCGACATCGAGGCCCTGGAGGCGATCGAGGATGACTGACATCAATCAAGGCGGCCGGACCGCCGGCGGGGGGAAGCCGTTTGCCCATCGTCTCTCGCGCGAGGCTCTCCGGCAGTTCAAGGACGCGTCCGCCGAAGCGAAGCTGCGCTGGCTGGAGGAGGCCGCGGCCTTCATCGACCGCTTTGTGAGCGAGGAGAAGCGCGAGCGGTGGAGACGGTTTGTGGAGAAGAATGAAAAACGCAAGGGATAGCGCCTGTCCGTCGCGGGCGGAACGCATTGGTCGAGACCGTGGGCGATGGTCGTCGCGGCGCATTTCGATCGGGTGAGAATCTATTCGATGCTAACGTTTAATAAATCGGTGCCGCTTCTCTTCGAGGAGGATCAGTGCGCCGGTCAACTCATCGAGGCGGGTGGCGGTCAGAAGATGTTTAAGGCGGGGTTCGTATCGCAGCGGAGTATTGGGCCGGATCGTGGAGATAATGATCCCGCCGCAACGAGCCGGGTTAAACGCGCGAAAGCCTTTGTCGGTCGTGAAGATGACCCGCTTTTCCCGACAGGCGGTGCGATAGATTTCGGAATCTTGAATTCCGAAACGGTTCAGTTCTTTAATATCCACAACGTCGTGGCCCAGGTTTCGGAGCATTTGGACGGTTGTGGGCGAGACACACTCGTCGATCAAAAAACGCACGCCGGGGCCTTATCGTTGAAGAGCGTTCGAGCCGTAGCGGAGAGCTTCGTTGATATCTTCCGGTGTGAGATGGGGAAACCGGTCGAGGATGTCTTTGATCGAGTAGCCGTCGGCCAGGTAATCAAAGATCAGAGAGACGGGGATACGCGTGCCCTTGATGGTCGGTTGGCCGTGCATGATGCTCTTATCACGAACGATCCTCGCAAAGGTCCCGGTCTCGCCGTTTTTTTTGGGAGAGGCGGCTGTTTTGGACATGAATAGGATCTCCTTTGGTTTTCATTGTAAGGTGAAGAACCCCGAATGTCAACGGCGGCGGTCTTCTCTGTTTGACCCTTGGATGCGAAAGCAGGCGGACGAATTGCAAGCGGGAAGCCTTGAGGGGAAAATGTTCGACCGGAAAGCGGTCGAGACCGTTTGGGATGAATTTATGAAAGGCCGGGCGCATTGGTCGAGGCCGTGGGCCACGCTCGTGGCGGCGCATTTTGATCGATGAACTGAGTGAATATTATGAACACGGTCAAGAGAATTATAAAAAAAGCTTTTGGACTTAACCCTTCTCCAAAGGATTGTTTTCTTTCTTACCATTACCAACGCCACAACCAGAGAAGGCAAGAACATCTTGCCAGTTTGGGATTAAATATTCAGGGCGCTACGGTGCTTGAAGCTGGAGCAGGCATCGGAGATCA